>JAHEKO010000040.1 GCA_024638355.1 Acidobacteriota bacterium | reverse complement strand
CGAGTTTCAGCGCTATTCCGGCGGAGGCCCCAAGTTCCTCGACTTCCTCGAATACGAGCTTGTGCCGCTGATCGAGCGCCGCTACCGCGTCGCGCCCGGCGACCGGACGATTGTCGGTCACTCATTCGGGGGGTTGTTCGTGTCCTTCGCCCTTCTTGAGAAGCCCCGTCTATTCCAACGCGTGATCGCGGTCAGCCCCTCGCTCTGGTACGACGATCGCTATCTGTTCCGCCGCGAACGAGCCGTCAACGAGGCAATGACGCGACTGCGGGCGCGCTTGTACCTCGCGGTCGGTTCGCGAGAGGGAAGCAGGACCCGGCCGATGGTGCTCGATCTCGAGGCATTCGCCGAGCAGGTGCGCAGTCGTGGGTACGACGGCCTGGAGCTGCGCGACGAGGTTCTCACCGACGAGACCCACAACTCGGTCTTCCCGAGGGCTCTCTCCAACGGACTGCGCTGGGTCTTCGGCTCGCGCTGACCCGGGCCCGATCAGTTTCGCCGGTAGCTGCGAAAGAGCTTGGCCACCACTCCGGCTTGCGCGGCTCCAAGCCTCGCTCCACCGCCCACCGATGCGGCAGGAGAGCCCACGCAGCCCGACAAATGCATCTTCGGCGCCCTCGAGCGCCCTTCTTTCGGGACCTCTCTGCCCAGGACCGTTCTCGACCGCCCCTCGAAGAAAGCGAAGACATCCTCCATGAAGGGGACGTAGGCGGTCGAAAGAGTGAAAGAGGGACAGGTACCAAGCGATTCTCGTCGCCTTGTGGCGACGAACAAGATGCGACACCTTGTCGTGTTGTACCTGGCCCTCTTTGGTTGGCCGAAGGTAGAAAGGGCTGGCCTCCCGGCCAGCCCTGAGGGTGCGATCTGGTAGCCCTTAGGGACCGCCTTTCAAACCCGCTCATCGTCGAACTGACCGCTTTCGAGTCTCTGAGAACAGCCGTTGGCTGAGTCTCGGAGGCCGTCATTTCCCGCCAGAGCGTCGAAGCCCGACTTCTCCAGGAGTCACTCCTCATCGAGGCCGAAGAGGCCCGTAAAGCGGGCGCTCTGGGCTTCATGGCGCGATTGCTCGTCCAGACCGGACTGCCGCACAGCCGGCGCGACTCGCTCTCGTTCGTGCGCACCAATGGCTCGCTGCAGGTCTCGATCTCGGCACACCCGTTGCTGGGGCTTCCGTACGGTCGCTATCCGCGGCTCTTGATGGCCTGGGTCACGACCGAGGCCGTGCGAACAAACCAGCCAATCCTGAAGCTCGGACCGTCGCTGACCGCGTTCATGGCTGACTTGGGGCTGCTGCCACGCGGCGGTCGCCACGGACCGATCGGCCGGCTCCGCGAACAGATGCAGCGGCTCTTCTCCGCGACGATCGCGTTCACTTGGGACAAGCGCGAGAAAGGCGAATGGCACGACGCCGGCTTCCGGGTCGCCAAGGAAACGCACCTCTGGTGGAATCCAACGCACCCTGAGCAAACCGTCTCCTGGCGTTCCGAGGTCCACCTGAGCCCGGGTTTCTTCGAAGCCGTCTGCAAGAAGCCGGTGCCGGTCGATCTCCGCATGCTGAAGGCCCTCAGAGGCCCGATGGCGCTCGATCTCTACTGCTGGATGACCTACCGCAACAGCTACCTCGCCAGGCCAAACGGGTGCCCTGGCCAGCGCTGGCGGCGCAGTTCGGGGCGGACTACGGCGACCGGAAGGACTTCAAGCGGAAGTTTCTCACCGCGATGCGCCAGGTCCTCGTGCTCTATCCCTCGGCGCGAGTCGAGCAGGTGCGCGGCGGTCTGCTCCTTAAGCCATCACCCAGTCACGTCAAGGGGCGGCGCGAGGCATGAGTACACCTGTGAAAATCGCCCGTTTTCCACACATAGCGGTTACCCCTCGCTATGTCACCGGACGAGCTTCGCGCGTCGCCCAGCGCGCGCACGACTGCGGCAAGTGCCTCTCCACCTACATGCGGATCGTCGCTCTTGGCAGCATTCCTCGAGCACGCCCCCGCCGCATCGAGCAGGAGGCCGTCTACCAGCTCGGCAAGATCGGCAACAACCTAAACCAGCTCACGAAGATGGCGAATAGCTCCGGGCGACTTGGTGATGCGCGGCGGTTTCAAGAAGTGTTGAATAACCTACTGAACGCTGTCCGAAAGCTGATGTGATCTCGTAAAGTCAGCTCAAATGGCCAAGGACGATTGGTACCGGCGCTCCACTTGGACCGAGCTAGACGAGGAGGAGTTCTTCGCAAGGCTGGACCGATCGAGAGACCGCTACCACCGCGCCCAGTACCTTCGCATCCAAGCTGTACACCTCTATCAGTCGGGTCTTCACGCAGAGGCCCTTCGCCTCCTGGACCACCTAGTTGGCCATGAGGCCGAGCCTAGCCAGCTTGCCTGGGCGCACCAGGAGCGAGCAGAAGCCCTCGAGAAGGTCGGGAGGCCCGCTGAGGCCCTCTCTGCCTGGCGAAGCTCGTTGGTCTCGGAGAAGGCCTTCCCAAACATCCAAACGCGTGCGCCGTTGCGGTTCGCCCGGTTGGCAGTCGATTCAAAAAGAGAAGATCTCTACTTCGAGGCGCTCGACGGTATCGGGTACTTCGAGAAGCAGGTACAGCTGTTCCCGATCGATCGGTTCCAGCTCGCCGCATACCGCGCGATCCTGCTCTTTCAGCAAGGCGAGACCTCAAAGGCCAGCGCTTGGGCTCAGGCCGCATTGGAGGTCGCTGGGGAGAACCACTCCGGGCTTGCACGCCACCCGGCGATGGGACTCGTCAAAGAAGATGACCCCCTCCTTGAGCGAGTCGCCGACATCGCTACTTACCCTCCGGATCAAGGGCTTCTAGCAGCCATAGAAGACGCGAAGCTGCCCTCGAAACCCGAAGAGCGGGCGCTCGTCCTCGAGCTTCGGGAGGCGGGCTACCAGCTCGATTCGATATGGGATTGGGTCAACAAGCCTTTCCCGCTCGAAGCGGAGGACATCCTGGGTCGGCACCTGGAGAAGGCAAAGGACGAGGCCTTCGTGGAGGGCATCGCAAGGGCGCTAACTGATTCCCGGTTCAGAACCGTAACCGAGCTGCTCATCAAGAAGTTCCGCGAAGTCGAGAGCGATTCGGTTCGATGGGCGATCGGGGACTCCATCTCCAGAAGACGCTTCACGAAGAACCTGTGGGAAGACCTCCTCCGAATTGCCGCCGATAAGAGGTTTGGCACAGGAAGGCAGTGGATCGTCGCCAGGCTTCACCGCATCAAACTCCCTGAGACCGAGGACCTTCTGCTGCAGCTCCTGGAAGATGAGGACGTTGACGCCTTCGCGGCCGGTGCTCTGCGATACTGCGGCGGACCCCAGGCGCTGGAAAGACTCCACGCTGTTGATCTCACCGATCGCACTCCGCTGATGAAGCGTGAGACCGCCAAGGCAATCAAGAAGCTTGAGGCGAAGCTGTAGTCGGACCCTAAAGTCGCGGATCGACCGGCTCGCTCTCCAGCGCCAGCACACCAAACACGCACTCATGGACGCGGCGTAGCGGCTCACGGCGGACGAACCGTTCCAGAGCTTCGATACCCAGCGCGAACTCGCGGACTGCCAGCGATCGCTTCCGCGACAGCCCACGCCAGGGCTCGCCGGGATCGTCGCTCGCGCCCTCATTTCACGGTCGCCTACACGTGCTCGTCAGGTGTCGCTCTTATTCCTTTCAATCTCATTCGCGTATTCCGAAGGCAAGCCCAATCTCAGCACGAGCATCTTGAGCTTTTCCGCATACCCGGTGTTCCGCTTTCCTCCGAGCTTGCTCTCTGGCAGGACGTAGCACAGCGCTCGATGCTTGGAACCATCACTCAAGAGAGTGGCCTCCACTGATTCGGCCCGGTAGTCGAGTACTTCTGGCCGTGAATAGAGCTCTGACACCTCATCGTCTTCTAAATCCAACAAATAGCCATAGGCGACTCGACCTGAATCAGGAACCAATGTTGCCCTTTCCCCGATTTCGAGTGAGTGATTGATGAGTCTGGCTGCACCCACGCTCTTGGGCCTGAAGCCCATACCTTCGAGCAGTCTTGAATCCATGTACAGACCATAGAAGAAGATGCGGCTGGACATGTGGTCAAAACCTCTAATCTAGATTGGACTGCTGAAAATATTACCCACCGCCTGCCGCCCCGGCCTCTGATCCCCTCAAGCCGCGCCGTGCTGCAGCTCGTTCGCCGCCGCCGCTGCCGGAAGGGTCACGTGGAAGCTGCTGCCGCCGCCGGGGCGGGGCTCGTAGGTGAGCTCGCCGCCGTGATTGGTGACGATCGAGTGGCTGATGGAGAGTCCGATGCCCAGGCCGCCTTCCTTGGTGGAGAAGAAGGGCTCGAAGAGGCGCGGGAGGCGCTCCTCGGGCACGCCCGGTCCGCGGTCGCTGACCGTGAGGCGCGGAGCGCCGTCCTCCACCGTGGTCGAGATCTCGATCGGGTGGGGGAACGCGCTGTCGGACTCGACCGCCTCGATGCCGTTGCGTACCAGGTTCAGCAGCACCTGCTGGATCTGAATGCGGTCGACGAGCACTTGCGGCAGGTCGGGCGTCAGGCTCAGTTTCAGCTTGAGGCCGTGGAGGCGCGCGTCGGCCCTCGCCAGATGAGCGGCTTCGCGTACCAGCTCGTTGAGGTCGGTCGGCTCCTCGCTGCTCCCGCTCCTCTTCACCATGGAGCGCAGGCGCCGGATCACCTCGCCGGCCCGGTGCGCCTGCTCGCGCACCTTGACCAGGATGTCGGCCACCAGATTGCGGTCGCCGTCGCCCCGCAGCAGCATCCGGCGGCAGGCGTCGGAGAAGGTGGTGATCGCGGTTAGCGGCTGGTTGACCTCGTGGGCGATGCCGGCCGCCAGCTCGCCCATGGTCGCCATGCGAGTGACGTGGGCCAGGCGATCGCGATGCTCGCGCGCCTCGCGCTCCGCCTTCAGGCGCTCGGTGCGGTCCTCGAGCTGGAGGATGAGCCGGCGGGGCCGGCCGTCGGCGCTACGCACCACCGAGCCGCGAACCAGGCCGTCGACGATCTGACCGTCCTTGCGCACGTAGCGCTTCTCCAGGGTGAAAACACGCAGGTCGCCGCGAGCCGCCCGCCGGTAGGTCCGAATCGTTTCGGGGAAGTTGTCCGGGTGCGTCAGCTCGGTCTCGCGCAGCTCGATGAGCTCCTCCTCCTCGTAGCCGAGGGCCTTGCAGAAGGCCTGATTGACGTTGAGAATCCGGCCGGTCACGTCGCAGCTCGCGATGCCCACCGGCGCGTTCTCGAACGTCAGCCTGAGCTCCTCGGCCTGCTCGCGGTGCCGCTCGCTGGCCAGCCGCCTCTCGGTCACGTCCTCGGCCAGCCCGGCGATGCGCACCACGCGGCCCTCTTCGTCGCGCACCGCGAAGGCACGATCGAGAATCCAGCGGATGGTGCCGTCGCCGCGCACGATGCGGTAGGTGTCTTCGTAGGCGCGGCCGCCCTCGGCCTCGTGCAGGCGCGACGCGACCCGCTCGCGATCCACTGGATGCACCGCGTCGAGCCAGCCGAACGCGCCTTCGAGGAGCCGGCTGGGACGACGGCCCCAGACCTGCTCGTAGGCCGGGCTGACGTAGGTGATCCGCCGCCGGACTCGGTTGTACATCCAGAACACCTCGCGGATGTTGTCGGCCACCTGGCGGAAACGCTCCTGGCTGGCTCGCAGGTTCCTGAGGTCCCGGCGCAGGTGGCGCGCGAGTGGAAGAAAGACACCGAGCGTGGTGAACAAGAGCAGGCCGAGAATCAGGCCGAGCACCGCGAGTTGAGCCCGCCTGAACGTTCGCAGCCTGGTCTCGCGCTCGGCGCCGAAGGCGGCGACGACCGCGTCGAAGCTCCCCACCAGTCGATCGTCGAGCGCCCTCGCGCGCAGCTCCTCGTAGCTCGAGCGGGCCCCCGGCCCGACGCCATCGCTCTTCGCGATGCCGCGGATCAGGGCGAGATAGGCGTGGAGGTTGCGGTTGAGGTCGTGCGGCGGCTCGAAGTAGATCGCCTTCACCGTCGCGGGATCGCTCGGCGGCAGTCCGAGCTCGGCGTCGCCCTGGAGCAGAGAGCGATGGGTCAGCTCCATGCTCTCCGCGAGGTCGCTCAGCTCGCTGCGCAGGCTGCGGCGCGCCGCCGGCTCCTCGGCGCTCATCAGCTCCTGGGCGAGCAGCACCGCGCGCTGCGATAACATTCTTTGGCGACCGCTGAGGTTGATCACCTGGGCGGTCGACTCGAGGGTCTGAGCCTGCTGCTGGAAGAGCAGCGAGCCTCCGACGACGAGTCCGGCCAGCAAGCCGACCGCGGCCAACGACCGGATTGTCATCCGTCTGACGAGCCTCTCGTCGGACAACATGGTCATGCACAACGATCCTAACCGAGGGGAAAAACCCGGGTCCAGACGGCCGCCGCGAAGGCGCGGGCGCGACCCCGCAATAGACCCGCGAAGAGCATGAGCGCCGCGCCAGGGAATCCGCAGCCCAAGGTGTTCATCGTCGACGACGACCCGCCGGTGCGCGAGTCGATCGCGTTGCTGGTCCGGTCGATCGGGCTCGAGCCCGAGGAGTACGACTCCGCCACCGAGTTCCTCGACGCCTACGAGGTCGATCGCCCGGGCTGCCTGGTGCTCGACGTGCGCATGCCCGGCATGAGCGGCATCGAGCTGCAGAAGCGGCTGATCGCCGCCGGATCGACTCTGCCGATCATCTTCATCACCGGGCACGGCGACGTGCCGCTCGCCGTCCAGGCGATTCGCGCCGGAGCCCTCGACTTCATCGAGAAGCCCTTTCGCGACCAGGAGCTGCTCGATCGGGTGCAGGAGGCGCTCGATCAGGAGGCGGCCCTCCGCAGGCGGCAGCGGGAGATCGAGAAGCTCCACGAGCGCTTCGCGGAACTGACCCAGCGCGAGCGCGAGGTGCTCGACTTCGTCGTACGCGGTGAGGCCAACAAGGTGATCGCCAACCGTCTCGGGGTCAGTCAGCGGACCGTCGAGATCCACCGCGCCAACGTGATGCGCAAGACCGGCGCCGAGTCCCTCGCCGCCCTGGTCCGCATGGCGGTTCACTCGAGAGAACCAGCGGCCGGGTAGCTAGCGCGATCCGGGCGACTCGCCCTCACCGCCGTCGGCGCGCTCGGCCGGCGCCGCGATGTCCGCGGGTACGATGCCGGGGAGCTGCGCCGGCCGCGACCGGCGCGAGTCGAAGCCGCTCAGGACCTCGCGCTGGGTGGTGCCCTCCGGCACCAGGATGTCGATCAGCGGAGGCTGCAGCGGCTCGTCCTCCAGCCCGCCGCCGAACGCCTGCTCGTCGGAGCCGGGAAAGACCGGCAGCACCATTCCGTCGAGGCTCTCCTGCGACCACGGGCCGAAGAAGGGCACCCGAAAGCGCTGCTCCAGCCGCGCTCCGGTGATCACCACCACGTAGCCCCAGGTCGGCTGCGCCTCGCCGCCGAGGAACGCGTTCGGCACCCAGGCGTCGAGGCGCCGGCCGATCACGTTGATGCGGGTCGGGAAGTAGACCAGCGGAATCAGCTCCTCGCTGATCTGCCGCCGCCGCTGCTTGATCTCGGGGCGGCTCAGCGAGCGCCGCTCCGACTCCTCCTCGCGCCACTCGCGAAACTTGGCGCGCTCGATGGAAGCGCGCAGGGTGTGCGGCCGGGGAGCGATCGCCACCGTCTTCTCCCAGGCGTGCTTCGCGCTCACCACCGCCTTGCGCCCGGGCAGCATGGCCAGCTCGCCCGAGTTGGGCTCGCCGTCGGTGTCGATGTAGAGATCGATGTTGAAGGTGTAGAAGCCGCGGCGCGCGAGGTCGCTCTGCATCGTGCCGATGCCGTCGATCGCCTCGCGCCCCGGCTTGCGGATGTTGCGCGCGAAGACGAACTGGAAGACCGTGAAGTCGCCCCGGCGCTCGGCGGTGAACTCGAGCAGGTCGAGGTCACCCGGATTCATGTCGCTGCGCCGCGGATAGCGCAGCGAGCCGGCGCCGCGGTCGTCGCCGAAGGGGTCGGTGAGCCGGAAGATCCGCTCGCGCCCCGCGGCAGGCGCCGCGCCGACGAGCAGGATCAGCAGGAGTCCCAAGGCCACCGGTCTCACGCGACGATTGTACGCGCCGACTCCCGCCACGTCGCCGCGGTTTGCGTCGTCGCGGGCCGGGCGGTAGGTTGACCGCGTGACTGGGACGAGCCCGCTCCCGCGGCAGCTGACGGTCGCGGCCCTGGTCGCGGCGCTCGGACTGGGCTGCTCCTCCGAGTCCGCAAGCGTTCCGCCCGAGCTCGACCCGGCCGCGGCGCCTCCGCCGCTCGAAGCGGCCGACGGCTGGTGGCGCGAGGTGACCTTCTACGAGATCTTCGTGCGCTCGTTCGCCGACGCGAGCGACGGGCCGCTGGCCGATGACGGCATCGGCGACCTGACCGGCCTCATCGAGCGACTCGACTACCTCAACGACGGCGACCCGGACACGCGGGACGACCTCGGCATCGGCGCGATCTGGCTCATGCCCGTGGCCGAGTCGCCGAGCTACCACGGCTACGACGTGGTCGACTTCTACCGCATCGAGCGCGACTACGGCACCAACGAGGAGTTCCGCCGCCTCGTCGGCGCGGCGCACCGGCGCGGCATTCGCGTGGTCGTCGATCTCGTGCTCAACCACACCTCGAGCCGCCACCTCTGGTTCCGGGAAGCTCGCGAGCCGGACGCGCCGCGCCGCGACTGGTACATCTGGTCCTACGAGCGCCTCGGCTACGTCGGCCCCTGGGGTCAGCCGGTCTGGCATCAGCTCCCCTGGTGGCAACGCGGCTGGAGGCACCTCAACTACCACGCCTACTACGGCATCTTCTGGTCGGGAATGCCCGACCTCAACTACCGCAACCCGGACGTGACCGCGGCGATGCACGAGATGGCCCGCTTCTGGCTCCAGGACATGGGCGTCGACGGCTTCCGGCTCGACGCCGTCCGCCACCTGATCGAAGACGGCCGGGTGCAGGCCGGCACTCCCGAGACCCACGCCTGGCTGCGCGAGTTCCTGGACTTCTGCAAGCAGACCAAGCCGGGGAGCCTCTTGATCGGCGAGGTCTGGGACAACACCGAGGCGGTCGCCGCCTACGGCCCGGACGAGCTCGATCTGGCGTTCCAGTTCGAGCTCGCCGAGGCGATGGTGCGGGCGACGCGCGACGCCGACCGCGCGCGGCTCGACGAGGTCTACGAGAAGATCCGGCGGCTGCAGCCCGACCGCGACCTGGCGACCTTCCTCACCAACCACGACCAGCCTCGCGTCCTCTCCCAGCTCTACGACGACCTCGGCGGTGCACGAGCCGCCGCCGGACTGCTGCTGACCGGCCCCGGAACCCCCTTTGTCTACTACGGCGAGGAGCTGGGCATGAGCGGCAACAAGCCCGATCCGCAGATCCGCCGGCCGATGCAGTGGTCGGACGCCCGCTACGCCGGTTTCTCCACCCATCGGCCGTGGCAGCAGCTCGATCCCGGCTTCGAGCGAACCCACGTCGCCGGGCAGACGGCCGACGCGGCCTCGCTGCTCTCGCTCTATCGCCGGTTGATCCGCCTGCGCTCCGCGCGCCCGGCGCTGCGCTCGGGGGCGGCCGAGCCGGTCGCCGCCACCGATCCCCGGGTCTGGGCGCTCGAGCGGCGGCGCGGTCCGGAGAGGCTGTTGACGATCGTCAATCTCGGCGAGGAGCCGGTCGCCGGCTACGGCCTCGAGGCCCCGGGCGGCGCCTGGACCGTGCCACCGGGAGCGCGGGAGCTCCTGCACGGCGTCGAGCTCGACCCTCCGAACGGCGCTCTCTGGACGCCGCTCGACACGCTCGAGCCCCGCGCCACCTACGTGATCGAGCTCTCCGCGCCCGCGGCTCCCTGAGCGCGGCTCGGATCAGGGCACCTCGCGGCCGGTGGACGCGCTCCAGATGGCGAACCACTGCTGGCGGCTCAGGTTGAGGTCCGCCGACCTCGCCGCGGCGCGGATCCGCTCCGGCTTGCCGGTGCCGAGCACCGGCACGATCTTGGCCGGATGCCGCAGCAGCCAGGCGAGGGCCACCTGGTCGACGCTCGCGGCTCCGGTCTCGTCGCGGACCGCGGCGAGCGCCGCGCGCACCCGCTCGGCCTGCGTGTCCTCGGTCGAGAACAGCCTGCCGCCGGCCAGGGGCGACCAGGCCATCGGCACCATGCGACGGCGCTGGCACTGGTCGAGCGTGCCGTCGAGGAAACGGTCGAGGTGGACGACCGAGATTTCGATCTGATGCGCCGCCAGCCCATCGAACCGGTCGTCGAGCAGCGCGAGCTGGGCCGGCGTGTAGTTGGAGACGCCGAAGTGCAAGACCTTCCCCGCGCGCCGCAGCTCGTCGAAGGCGGCGGCGATCTCGTCGGCGTCCATCAGCGGGTCGGGACGATGGAGCAGGAGCAGGTCGAGATGGTCGGTACGGAGCGACTCGAGAGAATTGTCGACGGAGCGCAGGATGTGCTCGCGCGAGGTGTCGTAGTGCTTGATTGCGTGCTCCGGCCGATTCGCAGAGACCAGCTTGATGCCGCACTTGGTGACGATCTGCATGCGCTCTCGAAGCCGCGGCCGGTTCGCCAGAACCTCGCCGAAACGCCGCTCACAGGTGTGGTCGCCGTAGATGTCGGCATGATCGAACGTGCTGATCCCGACCTCCAGGCAGCTCTCGACCAGTCGGGTCAACTCGCTCGTGCCGAGGTCCCATTGGGTCAGGCGCCAGAGCCCGAACGCAAAGCGTGAGGTGAGCATGGCCGTCCAAACTAGCCCGCCGGCGCCTGGCTTTCAAGCGTCGTGAGCGAGCGCTCGATCCGCTCCGAGAATCCGAGCGCGGGCGGGCCGTGTGCTAGATTTCGCGCTATGCCGACAAATGAAGAGCTTCAAAAGCGCATCCTCGACGCCCTGGAGGCGATCGCCGCCGACGTCCGCGCGCTGAACTTCGGTGACGACCCGCAGCCGATACCGGTGTCGAGCGACGCCGCCGCGGTTGCCAAGATCCGGACCGGCGAGGCCATTCAGATCGTGCCGCGCCGCAACGGCACCTGGCGCGTCGACTGGCGCGCGGCCCAGAAGGCCCACATGGGACCGGAGAAGCCCTCGATCACCGAGGCCCTCGCGGCCGTTCAGAACGATCCGACCTTCCCGACTCTCCCCGGGGAACGGCCGCTCAACCCGGACGAAGTGAAGGCTCTCGATCGCCTGGAAGCTCTGGGGGACCGCGGTTCCTGCTCGGTTCGCTTCGAGGGCGCGCGCGCGACCTTCGCGGACCACAACTGGGGGAACCCGGCCGGGAAGCACCAGAAGTTCCCCGGGCAGGGCATGCTGCTCGAGCCGATCGCCTATCTCGAGCGCGAGCACGGCTAGCGGTCGAGCGTCAGGGCCAGGACGAGAAGGCGTCGAGATCGAGGGTGCCGCCGGCGCCGACGAGGGAGCCGCCCGCCACGCCCCAGTCGACGCCGTCGACACGCCGGCCGCCGTTGGTCAGGCTGGTGAGCGCCGCGACCTCTGCGCCGTCGACCCACAGCGTGAGCGAGCCATCGCCGGCCCCGGCCTTCCAGATCACCCGAAGCTGGTGCCAGCCGGCCGCGATCGGAGCCTCCGAGCCCGCCGCGGTCGCGGCGAAGGTACCGTCGTCGAGGCGAGCCTCGAGTCGGGCCTCGAGTCCACCGCCGCCGTCCGGTTGCAGCACCAACCGGAAGCTCGGCCCGGCGGAGTCCGACCAGCCCACCAGGTGCTCGAGGCGATTTCCCGGGGCGAGCGAGACGTTGTCGAAGTTGGCGTGGAAGTCGGCGGTGTAGCCGCTCTCGCCGGCCGGTGAAGTGTCGCGTAGCCAGGCCAGCGGCAGCAGGGCCGGGTCAAGCGCCAGCGTCAGATCCGCGCTCGCCTTGAAACCGTCGGCGACCGTAATTCGCTCGCCGGCCCGCAGAGTCGCGCCGGGCGCCACGATATCGACCGCGCCCAGCTGGATCTCGAGGCACGCCTCGTGGGTGCCCGACAGGGTCGGCGGCGGCGGGAAGACGACCAGATCAAGAGCCGTACAGCTCGTCCCCACCGGGAGCCGGGCTCCCCGTGTGCCGATGCGCGCCGCGGCCGACACCAGCTCGGCGGCACCCCTGGTCTCGCTCCACGCCGATAGATTCCCCGATTCGAAGCCGTCGGTGAAGATCGAATTCGCGCTCGGCGGCGGCAGCGCCTGGATCTCGGC
Organism: Acidobacteriota bacterium; assembly: GCA_024638355.1. Classification (GTDB taxonomy): domain Bacteria; phylum Acidobacteriota; class Thermoanaerobaculia; order Multivoradales; family JAHEKO01; genus JAHEKO01. The sequence continues at coordinate 3,357 of JAHEKO010000040.1, read as the reverse complement.
CTGGGTGAGCGCCCGCTCGTAGATCCGCACGTCGTCGATCTTGCCGTCGAACGGCTTGGCGCTGGGCTCGGTCGGGTTGCCGCCGATCCAGACCGGCACGGCGGGGTTCTGGCTCAGCGCCCCGGTCTTGGCGGTGGTGCCCACCGGCTGCCCGTTCAGGTAGAGCGTCATGCCGGCTCCGTCGTAGACCGCGGCGGCGTGGAGCCAGGCTCCCGCGAGCAGGTCGCCGCCCGAGGCGATCAGGGTCGTGGTCGAGCCGCCGGTCTTCAGACGGAAGCGGAGCCGGGTGTCGGAACCGCTGGCGATCGTGCTCAGCATGAAGTAGTGGTCGGCCTCGGCGGTGCCGGTCGCCTTCGACAGGATGCGACAGTCGCGCGCGCTGCAGTTCGAGAAGCCGTCGGCGTGGATCCAGGCGGCGAGCGTCAAGGCGCTTCCCGTGACGTCGAACGTGCCGGTGTCGATGTAGTCGTCGGCGCCGTCGAGCAACGCCGTAGGCGAGCCCCAGCCGGCGCCGTTCGTCAGGTACCCCGTTCGGCCGTTGCCCGAAGCATCGGCCGTCACCGTGCCGGCCCCCTCGTCGAGCGGCCAGTGGGCCACCAGAGTGGGGTCGGGAGCGCCGAGTCCCAGCTCGAAGCCGGCCGTCGATCCCGGCGCGATCGGGTTGCCGGCGAGGTCGGAGACGTTGTCGACGGTCAGGGTGTACCCGGTGCCCGCGGCGAGCGCGGAGGTGGTGAGGGTCACCGCGTGCTGGTTGTCGTGGAGGACCGCCGCCGCGACCGCGATCCCGCCGGAGATCGCGTAGTTGGCCGCGTTGCCCGCGCTCGCCGCGTTCAACGGCTCGCTGAAGTCGACGACCACGCGGGTCGCCTCGCCCAGGGCGTGCACCGAAGCAATCTCCGGGGGCGTGGTGTCGCCGCCCCCGCCGCCGGAGCCGATCGCCGTGTTCTCGTAGATCACCAGGCTGCGCTTCGTCCAGCCGAGCGAGACGATGTCGAGATCGCCGTCGTTGTCCATGTCGACCAGCTTCGTGCCGTCGTGGTGATCGATCTGCGACGAGTCGCCACTGTCGATCACCCGGGTCGTCCAGCCCGTGCCGGTGCCGTCGTTCTCGTAGAGCGACACCTCGCCGCTCCCCATGTGCGCGCCACCAACGACGTCGATGTCGCCGTCGTGATCGACGTCGCCGACGTCGACGCTGAAGTACTCGAAGTCGGAGGCGATGGCGCGGTTCGTCCAGCCGCCGCCCGAGCCGTCGTTCTCGCCCCACACCAGCGCCGAGCCGAACTCGATTCCGATGACGACGTCCAGGTCGCCGTCGCCGTCGAGATCGGCGAGCTTGACCCGATCCGGAACGTCGCCGCCGCCGAGGCCGATGCCGCTTTGCACCGAGAAGGCGCCGGCCGCGTCCTGGCGCAGCCAGGTGTTGCCGAGGTGGATGTCGATGTCGCCGTCGCCGTCGATATCGCCGGTCGGAACCTCCTCTTGATTGGTCGTCGCGCTGGCGACGGTGAGCGGCCAGGCGGCCGACGTCGGATCGTTCGGCACGGCGAGGAGCGCGGTGCCCGAGCCGCCGTTGTGCCACGACAGAACGACCTCCTCCTGACCGCCGGCGACTACCTGGTAGACGCTGACGCCCTGCAGGAAGTCGCCGCCGGTGGCGGCGTGGGTGATCGGGCGAATGGTGAAGCCGCCCGAGCCGTCGTTCTCGGCCCACGACAGGTCTTCGCCGCTGGCCATGCCGTCGGTGCCGAGAACGTCGAGGTCGCCATCGCGGTCGAAGTCGTGAATCGCCGCCATGTTGTTGAGGGGCGTGCCGATCGTCTGCCGCGTCCACACCCCGCCGAGGATGCCGGGGTTGGGGTACCACCAGCCGCCGGCGACCAGGTCCGGTAGACCGTCGCCGTTCAGGTCGCGCCCGTCGACGAACACCGAGGTCCAGGGCAGGGAGGTCTCGATGATGTGCCGCTGCCACTGGTCGAGGGCGAGCGGCGCGCTCTTGTTCTCCCACATCTCGACCACCGCGGAATTGGGGGCGGAGTCGTTCCAGTTGGCGCCGAAGATGTCGACGTCGCCGTCGCCGCCGAAGTCGCCGGCGCGCACGTTGTGGGAGCCGCCTTCCGCCACGACCTGCTGCGTCCAGCTGGTGCCGCAGTTGTTGTTGAAGTAGACGCTCACCTCGTCCGGGTTGGTCGACTGGTGCATTTCCGCGGTGACCAGGTCGAGGTCGCCGTCGCGGTCGACGTCGATCGTTCTGAAGGTGTGAAGAAAGCTGACCGACGAATCGATCGAATGCTCGATCCACGGACCCGCCTTCGGATCGATCGCCTCGTACCAGGAGAGCTTGCCGGAGCTCTCGGACGGGCCGAGCACGACGTCCGGGGTGCCGTTGCCGTCGATGTCGGCGATCCGCACGCCGACGTCGTCGGCAAAGCCTGCGTCGATGGTGTGCTCGCTCCAGCTCGCGGGCGTCACCTGTTCCACCCACAAGCCGTTGAGCGCCACGTCGAGGTCGCCGTCGCCGTCGAGGTCGCCGAGGTCGGTCCCCTCGCCGTTCTGATTCGAGATGGTGACCTGGCTCCAGATCAGCGGAGTGGCTCCCTGCAGCCAGCCGTAGGTCACGCCGCCCGACTTGCGGCGGGTCACCACGTCGAGGTCGCCGTCGGGCTCCAGATCTCCCACCTCGACGTCGTGGTTGTTCGCCCCCGCCACCCCGATGACGTGCTCCGTCCAGCCCGGATTCTCGTACCACTTCAGGGCGGTCGCGTCGGGAATGACGACGTCCAGGTCGCCGTCGGCGTCGATGTCGGCGACCTGCATGTCGGTCGTCCACGACCCCGACGCCCGGATCGTGTGCTTCGTCCAGCTCGGGTATTCGTACCAGAACATGCCGCCGCCGCTGGAGCTGGCGGCGACCGCGTCGAGGTCGCCGTCGCCGTCGAGGTCGCCGATCGTCTTGCAGTGGGGGTTGGATGGGTTGCTAGGGTCGATGACGACGGGGTCGAAGCTCAGCTCCGCCGCTCCGGGGAGCGGCGCGGCGAGCACGGCGAGGACCGCGACCAGAACTACCTTCCAGCGTGCGCTTGCGCGATTCACGACTCCACCACTACTACGATCGAACGCATCTGGCAGTGATACCTGTCGCGCTTGTTCCGCCGTTTTTTTGGGCTCGACCCCGGGGCAGGATCGGCTGCAATTAGAGTGCCCGGCGCGCCGCGTATCTATCTCTCCTTTTCGCAGACACTTAGCTCGATCGCCCGAAGAAGGTAGCGTGACCGGAGAAGGGAACCGGGCGTTATGCCCCATTCGCGCGCGGCGGCGCGTATCATCGCCGCCGGAGTCGAACCGATGAGAATCGCC
>JAHEKO010000039.1:10493-15543 GCA_024638355.1 Acidobacteriota bacterium | reverse complement strand
TATCAGTTCCACGGCGACGAGACCGCCGAGTCGATCCGGCCGCTCGCCGGCCGCGCGATCAAGGCCTTCCGGCTCGACGATTCGTGGTCCGCGGCGGCGCTCGCGCCCTTCGGCGACTGCCGCGCCTTCCTGGTCGAGGCGCGCCACCCGACGCTCTTCGGCGGCAGCGGCGAAAGCTGGGGCTACGAGCGCGTGGCCGCCATCGAGTTCGCGCGGCCGGTTCTGGTGGCGGGCGGCATCCGGCCCGGCAACGCCCGGCGCGCCCTTGAGGCTTCGGGCGCCTGGGGAGTGGACGTCTGCTCGGGGGTCGAGTCGGACCCGGGCATCAAGGATCCGGAGCTCATGGAGCGGCTCTTCGCGGAATTGCGCATAGCGAATTCGCAGCAGTCCGTATAGGGTCCGCGATTGGGAATGACGAGCGCGAAGACCCCATTGATCGGCTATTTCGGCGACTACGGCGGGCGCTACGTCCCGGAGACGCTCATGGCTCCGATCGCCGAGCTGGCGCGGGCCTACGACAAGTTCTCCGGAACGCGCCGCTTCCGCAAGCGTCTGAAGAGCCTGCTGCGCGACTACGCCGGCCGCCCGACGCCCCTCTACTTCGCCGAGAGGCTCAGTCGCGAGCTGGGCGGTGCGCGGATCTACCTCAAGCGCGAAGATCTGCTCCACACCGGCGCCCACAAGATCAACAACGCCATCGGCCAGGCGCTGCTGGCGCAGGTGATGGGCAAGGAGCGGATCATCGCCGAGACCGGCGCCGGGCAGCACGGCGTCGCCACCGCCACGGCGGCGGCGCTCCTGGGACTCGCGTGCACGGTCTACATGGGCGAGGAGGACATGCGACGTCAGCGCTTGAACGTCGAGCGCATGCGCCTGCTCGGCGCCGAGGTGGCCGGTGTCGACGCCGGCAGCCGCACGCTCAAGGACGCCATCAACGAGGCGCTGCGCGATTGGGTGACCAACGTCCGCGATACCCACTACGTGCTCGGCTCGGTGCTCGGCCCCGACCCGTACCCGCGCATGGTGCGCGACTTCCATCGGGTCATCGGCGACGAGGCGCGCCGCCAGCTGCGCCGGCAGGCGAGCCGCGGCTGGCCCGACCTGGCGATCGCGTGTGTCGGCGGCGGCAGCAACTCGCTCGGCCTGTTCACGGCCTTTCTCGACGATCGGCGCGTGCGCATGATCGGCGTCGAGGCGGGCGGTCGCGGCGAGAAGCTGGGCGAGCACGCGGCGCGCTTTCACGGCGGCAGGGTAGGCGTTCTCCACGGCACGCGCACGCTGTTGCTGCAAGACCGCGACGGGCAGGTCGCCGGCACGCACTCGGTCTCCGCCGGCCTCGACTACCCGGCGGTCGGTCCCGAGCACGTCAAGCTCGCCGAAGAGGGGCGGGTCGAGTACACGTCGGCGACCGACGAAGAGGCGATCGAGGCGTTTCACCGGCTGGCGGCCACCGAGGGGATCCTGGCCGCGCTGGAGACCGCCCATGCGGTCGCCGAAGCGATCAAGCGAGCTCCCAGCCTATCGTCGCGCAAGATCGTTCTGATCAACCTCTCCGGGCGAGGCGACAAGGACGTCGAGTCGGTGCTCGAGTACGACCGCGAGGCGGCGAAGCGCGCCGCCAAGACGCCCGCCCGTCGCTCCGTGGCCCGCGTCGGCCGGGAGTTCGAGTGAGCGAGATCCACGCGGTCTTCGAGCGCTGCCGAGAGGAGCGTCGGGCCGCCTTCATCCCGTACCTGACCGGCGGCGATCCCGACTTCGCGACCTGCGGCCGACTGCTCGAGGCGCTGGTCGCGGGAGGCGCCGACATCATCGAGATCGGCGTGCCGTTCAGCGATCCGATCGCCGACGGTCCGGTCAACCAGCGGGCAGCGGCGCGGGCGCTGGCGGGCGGCGCCAGCCTGTCGGCCGTGCTCGACCTGGTGGCGCGATATCGCGACAGGCTCGGCGTGCCGATCGTGCTGTTCACCTATTTCAATCCGCTCCTGGCGGCCGGCATCGACCGCTTTGCGGAGCGGGCGCAGGCTTCGGGCGTCGACGGGGTGCTGTGCGTCGACCTGCCGCCGGACGAGGCGGGCGAGCTGATCCCGGCGCTGCGGGCTCGCGACATCGACACCATCTTCTTGCTCGCCCCGACCAGCGACCGCAAGCGGCTGCGGCGGGTGGTGGAGAGCTCGACCGGCTTCATCTACTACGTGTCGCGCACCGGAGTGACCGGCGCCCGCGGAGAGCTGCCGCGCGCGCTCATCAAGGAGGCGAAGCGGGCGCGGCGGAAGGTACCGCTGCCGCTGGCGGTGGGATTCGGAATCCACTCGCCGGCGCAGGTGCGCGCGATCGCGCGGGTCGCCGACGGCGTCGTCGTCGGCAGCCATCTGGTTCGCATCGTCGAGGAGCATGCCGGCGAGCCCGAGCTCGCCGAGCTGATCGAGAGCGAGGTGCGGGAGCTGGCGTCGGCCCTGCGCTGAGTCCCAGGCGAAGGAGAGAGAGGTCATGTCCGGGACATTCGAGGCTCACACCATCGCGGCCCGGATGCACGGACGCTACCTGATCCGCAGCGCCGAGGCCGACGGCCCGGCGCCGCTCCTGGTCGGCTTTCACGGCTACGCGCAGACCGCGGAGGAGCATCTCGACGCGCTGCTCGAGCTGCGCGGCCTGGTCGACTGGCACCTGGTGGCGATTCAGGGTCTCCACGTGTTCTACCGGTCGCGCAGCGGCGAGCTGGGCGCGAGCTGGATGACCCGCAGCGACCGGGAGCTCGCGATCGTCGACAACGTCCGCTACGTCGGCGAGGTCTTGACCGAGGTCAAGAGCCGGATCGAGGTGGCCGAGCCGGTGGTCTTCCTGGGCTTCTCCCAGGGGACGGCGATGGCCTACCGGGCGGCGGCGGGAGCGGGGCACGCCTGCCAGGGTCTGATCGCCCTGGGCGGCGACGCGCCGACCGAGATCTTTCGCGCCGAGCTTGGCGGTTTTCCGCGCGTCTTCATCGGCCGCGGCACCGAAGACGAGTGGTACGACGACGCCAAGCTCCAGCGCGACTTCGATCTCCTGAACGCCGCCGGCATCGAGGCCGAGACCTGCGTTTTCGAAGGCGGCCACGAGTTCAGCGCCGAGTTCTACCAGGCGGCCGGGCGGTTCCTCGGCGAGCTGTCCGCCGCGGACTGATCCGGCTCGCTCCCGCGACCGGCCCGGCGCACCCGCCGGGTCTACGCGCCGGCCGGCGGACGAGCGAAGAGGGGAAGGCCCTCGAGGGGCCGGACCAGGGCAGCTCCTTCGGGCGGGGCCTCGTGGCTTCCCAGCGCCAGCCAGCCGCGGGGCTCGAGGCGGCTCAGGAGGCGCTCGCAGCTCTTCTGCTGGCCCGCGGCGTCGAAGTAGGTGAACGCCAGGTTGCGGCAGAGGACGAGGTCGAACCGGCCCGGCGGCGCCTCGTGCCGCAGGTCCTGGCGGTAGAGGCGTACATCGCTCGCGAAGGGCGCGCTCAGCCGCCGGTGGCCCTCGGGCTCGCGGTCGAACGCCCGCTCGCGCCACTCGGCCGGCAGGTCGCGCAGGCTCGACTCCGGGTAGACGGCGCGGCCGGCGCGCTCGAGCTGGTTCGGGTCGAGATCGGTGGCGACAATCTCGATCTCGATCTCGGGTGGCGCCGGCGTCGAGCCGAGCCGCGTCAGGATCGCGAGGGTGTAGGGCTCCTCGCCCGCGCCGCAGCCGGCGCTCCAGACGCGCAGCCGAGAGGGCGAGCGCGCGGCCACCCGCGCGTAGAGCTGCGGTAGGACAGCCGTGGCCAGCGCGTGCCAGAGTCGCCGATCCCGGTAGAAGCGCGAGATCGTGATCCGGCAGCACTCGTCGAGGTGGTGCCACTCCTCGGCGTCGGCGGCCAGGCGATCGGCATAGTCATCGAAAGCCGACAGCCCGAGCTCGCGGTAGCGCTTCTTGACGCGCCGGCAGACCTGCCGCCGGACCTTGCGGAACCCGGCCCAACGGTAGCCGAGGCGGGGAAGCGTCGCCTGCAGGAAGCGGACGCAGGCGCGATCGCCGCTCGCCTCGTCGCCGCTAGCGCCTCGCGTCAAGAGCCGCAGGCGGCCGGCAGCCGGGCGGGCTCGGCCCGGGCGAAGATCGACTCCAGCTCGCCACAGGCGCGATCGGCGATCTCGGTCTCGCCCACGGCATGGGCCGCCCGGGCGAGTCCGGCGAGCGATTGCGATCGCCGCGGCGCCCGCTCGAGCGCGGCCTGGAAGTGGGCGAGCGCCTCGCCGGGTTGATCGGCTGCCAGGAGCGCCTCCCCGTAGAGCTCGTGCGACGGCTTGATGATCCCGGGAGGGCCGAAATCGAGCGGCATGGCCGTCTCGATGTCGGCCGCTTCGGCGAGGAGCGAGAGGCCGATCTGCTCTTCGCCGGCGGCCAGCTCGAGGCGCGCGCGCAGCAGCTTGGTCAGCACCCGGGCGTCGTCGCGCGCCCTGTCGCTCGCCTCGGGGTCGTCGAGGATCGCCTCGGTGGCGGCCGCGAGGCTCTCGTAGGCCCTCGCCGCGGCCTCCGGGTCGTCGCTCTCGAGCGCGGCCCAGCCGGTGGCGAAGTGATCGAGCGCCTGGGCGCTCTTCCGATCGCTCGCGGCGCCGTGGCCGCCGGGCGCGTCGCGGCCGCTCTCGACGACCCAGGCGGCGCGCATGTGGGCGTGGTACCAGCGCGCCCGGAGCGAGTCGCTTTCGACGACGTAGCGCTCCATGTCGTCGAGCAGCCGGCGCGCCTGCTCGAAGCGGCCGAGCTGCAGGTAGGAGTATTGAAGCCACTGCAGGGAGTGGTAGTTGAGGGCGTCCACGCCCAGGCTCTGGCGCTCGCGCCGCTCGCGCGAGACCTCGAACGACTTGGCGTTCGACTCGACCGAGTCCTCCCAGCGTCCAAGCGCCACGTAGATGTGGGAGATCATGTGCTGGGCGTGCGAAGCGGCCGGCGCGATGTCGGCGTAGACCCGCGCGGCGCGCAGACCGAGCGGCGCGTGCACCGGATCGTCGTACGAGTGGATCATGTAGTGGACGGCCCCGGGGTGCCGCGGGTTGCGGGCGAA
>JAHEKO010000039.1:0-10393 GCA_024638355.1 Acidobacteriota bacterium | reverse complement strand
GCGGCGGCTTCGGGCCGCCGAGGATCTTGTACATGCACCAGCCGGCGAGGCAGGTGACCGCGGTCATGCTGACGAGCATGAAGGCGAGCGCGAACGGGGTCAGGCCGTCGGTCATGTCGAGCTCCCTTCGTCGGGCCGGCGCCGCCAGGCGGCCCGGATCATCCACAAGCAGCCGAGAACGAGGGCGACCATCAGGATGCGGCTGACCCAGCGGTAGGGGATCGTTGCCGGATCGGTGACGTTCTCCATCAAGAGGGCCGGCCACGCTTCGGTGACGCCCCACCAGCCGAGGAGGATCGCCAGGAAGGCCGGGGTCACCCACTTCATGATCGGCTTGTAGGGGGCCGGGATGCGGATGTCGGCGCCCTCGTGCAGTTGCTTCCAGCCGTTGTCGATGCCGAAGATGAACGAGAAGAGCACGATCTCGACGGCCGCGAAGACCACCAGTCCGAAGGTGCCCGCCCAGTAGTCCCACTCGTCGAGCACGCCCATGCGGAAGAAGAGGACGTGGAAGATCGCCAGGCCGAAGCCGACGGCGGCGACCGCGGTCGCCGCCCGCTTGCGCCGCCAGCCGAACTCGTCCTGAAGGAACGCGATCGTCGGGCTCGCCTGCGCCACGCTCGAGGTGGCGCCGGCGATGAACAGCAGGAAGAACCAGAGGAAGGCCGCCAGCTGTCCCAGGATCTGCGGTCCCGGGAGCTTCTGGAAGACCACGCCCATGGCGACGATGCCGAGGTCGAACGAGCCGCCCTGGGCGATGGCGGTCGCTCCGGCGACGCCGAAGAAGACCACCGCCGCCGGGATCGCGATGGTGCCGCCCAGCACCACCTCGGCGAACTCGTTGGTCGCCGCGGTCGAGAGGCCGGTGAGCGCGATGTCGTCCTTCTCCCGCAGGTAGGCGGCGTAGCAGTGGATCGTGCCCATGCCCACCGACAGCGTGAAGAACATCTGGCCGGCGGCGGCCAGCCAGACCCGAGCGTTGCCCAGCGCTCCCCAGTCGGGATTCCAGATGAAGTTGAGCCCGTCGGCCGGGGAGGCGACCGCCGGCGGCAGGGTGAGCACGCGCGCCATCAGCAGGAAGGCGAAGACGAACAGGATCGGCATGCCGTAGAGCGCCAGCTTTTCGATTCCGCCGCTCACTCCGCGCGACAGCACGAAGGCGATGAAGCAGAACGTGACCAGGAAGAAGCCGATCGTCACGCCGCCGCTCACGAAGCTCGAGTCGCTGATGTTCTGGTAGGACGCGAGAAATCCCCGCATGGCGTCGACCTCGCCGAGGCCGAAGAAACTGCCGGTGAGGCTGAAGAAGCTCATCGCCAGCATCCACGACACCACGTAGGTGTAGTAGGTGAAGACGATCATCGGGATCACCAGGCCGAGCGCGCCGAGGTACTTCGCCCAGTGCTTGCGGCGGCCGGTGAGGGCCTCGAACATGCCCGGCGCCGAGCAGTGGCCGGCGTTGCCGCCGTAGCGGCCGATCCCCCACTCGATCCACATCAGGGGGATGCCGAGGAGCAGGAAGGAGATGAAGTAGGGGATCATGAAGGTGCCGCCGCCGTTCTGGGCGGCCTGCACCGGGAAGCGCAGGAAGTTGCCCAGGCCGACCGCGTTACCGGCCATCGCCAGCACCAGCCCGATGCGCGTAGCCCAGCGCTCTTTCGAGGGGCTCTCGACGCTCATGTCGTCTTCCGGCTCATCAAGTCGGCCTCCTGGAACGGAGTGGCAGGGTGTGGGCGAAACCGGCCGGGAGTCTAACTCGCGGCTCTGGGGGTGTCCAGGAAGCGCTCGAGGTCGCGGGCGACGATCTCGTAGAGGTCGGTCGGCTGCCCGCGGTAGCTGCGGACGATCGACCCGTCCGGGCCGATCAGGAAGTAGGCGGGATAGGCAAGCACGTCGAACGCGTCGGCGACCTCCCGCTCGACCACGACGATGGGGTAGGTCAGGTCGTGGCCCGAGACGAACTCGGCGACCTCTTCGGGTGTTCCCGACAGCACCGCGAGGCCGATCACCCGGAAGCCGTGCTCGGAGAAGTCATCGTGCAGCCGGCTGAGCTTCGGGAACGCTCCGATGCAGGGCGGGCACCAGACCCCCCAGAAGTCCAACAGAACGTAGCCGCCGGCGAGCTCGGCGGAGTCGAAGTCGGAGCCGTCGAGCCGCAGGCCGACGAAAGCCGGAGCGACGCCTTCCGCTTCGTCCCGCGGCCGGGCGGCGGTCGGAAGGGTCGCCGCCAGGAGGACGGCGAGACACACGAGGGCGCTCGGGCGGCGAAGCACGGACGGCACGAACGAGTCGGGCGCGGCTAGGCGCGAACCCTCGGGGACTTGGGCATCACGACCCAGAGGATGAGGTAGACGATGATGCCCGGGAAGGCCGCCGAGAAGACCGAGACGAGGACGTAGAGGATGCGGACCAGGGTCACGTCCCAGCCGAGCCAGTCAGCCAGTCCAGCGCAGACGCCGGCAATCACCTTGTCGGTGCGAGATCGATGCAGTGGGCTGGCGGGCATGGTTCTCTCTCCTCCTACCCGATCCTACGACAGCCGGCGGCTCGGGTTTCGCGGCACCGCTCTCGGGGCCGGCGCGGGCAGGAAAAAAAAGGTGGCGAGGGGGAAGGAGGTGCCCCTCGCCGGTGGGGATGGAAAGAAGGGTGTTGAAGCAGTGTTCAGACTAGACCCGAGCTACGCCGGCCGCTGTGAGATGGATCACAGGGCCGCGAGGCGGCCGGTAGCGGGCTGCCGAGCCGCCTAGTTGAGGTAGCCGAGATTGCGCAGCTCTTCGAGAGTCGCCTCGGTGGGCGCGACCTCGGGCGGATCGAACGGCTCCCGGCAGGCGACCAGCTCGTCGAGCCTCGACTCCAGCTCGGCCGCGACCTCGGCGTCCTTCAGGCTGCGGTCCCAGAGCTCTTCCGGATCCTCGACCAGGTTGAAGAGCGCGCGCCGCTTCTCCAGGCCGGCCAGCTTCCATTCCGGCGTCCGGATCGAGGAGCGCTCGCGGCCCGGCTTGCGGTCCATGCGGCTGACGGCGTCGAGCGCCTCGAGGCCGCCGCCGCGCACCAGGGGACCGAGGTCCGCGCCGCAGAATTCCTCGGGGATCGGCAGCCCGAGGAATCCCAGCACCGTCGGGGCGACGTCGATGCCGCGTACCTGCTGGTCGATGACCGTGCCGCCCCAGCCGTTGCCCGGGTACTTGACGATGAACGGCACCTTCAGAAGCTCGTCGTACAGGGTATGGGAGTGCCAGCCGACAACCCCGTGCTCGTTGAACTCCTCGCCGTGATCCGAGGTGAAGACGATCAGGGTCCGGTCGTACAGCCCGGACGTCTCCAGGTAGTCGACCAGGCGGCCGAGGCCCTCGTCCATGGAGCGGATCTCGGCGTCGTAGAGGCCGATGATGTACTCGAGGTCGGCGTCGTCGAACTCGACCTCACCGGCCCGGATCTGTTCGAGGAGCTCCTTGGTGATGTTCTCGGGGAGCTCGCCGTCGTAGGCGAGGCCCATCAGGTCGCGATGTCTCTGCTCGGGCTCGTAGGGGTGGTGCACCTCGTAGCTGTGGAGGAAGAGGAAGAAGGGCTGGCCGTCCGCCCCTTCGATCCATTCGATGCCTCGATCGACCGTGCCGGAGAAGTGCTGGGCGCCCGGTTCGACGTAGCTCTCGAAGCCCTGGCTGAGGCCGAAGATCTCGGCCATCTGGCCGCCGCCCGTGAAGGCCGCCGTGCGGTAGCCGGCGTCGCGCAGGGTCTCCGGCAGGGTGACGGCCTCCTCGGCCAGGCGGGTTCGGGCGTTCCAGGAAGCGCGATGTTGCTGCGGCAGGAGCGAGCTCAGAATCGAGGCGTGCGAGTGGAGAGTAGACGGCGCCTGGGCGATGGTCTGGGTGAACACCACCGAGTCGGCCGCGAGGGCGTCGACCCGCGGAGTGGTCGGCTGCGGATAGCCGTAGGCGCCGAGATGGTCGGCGCGCAACGTGTCGATCGAGATCAGGAGCACGTTGTAGGTCGGCTCCCACGGCGGGGTCGCCGGCGAGCCGCAGCTCCAGCTGAAGACGACAGCGACACCGAGCAGAGCCGGCACCGCTCCGGAGGGAATCCAACGCATGCGCCGCCCTCCTTGCAACTGGCACGCCACTTGCCACGCCTCGGGGTGGCCGATGCAAAGTCGCTCGTCAGGGAACTCGCCGTGGAGGCCTCGTGCGTCAATTCGACGCTTTCTGGGCCGTTTTTGCCTGGCTTCGAGCCTCCTTCTGGCGCCGGCGCTGGCCCATCCCCCGACCGCCGATGCGGCGCCGGGTGGCGTCAGCGCCGTCGTCGCGCGATACGGGCTGCGTCCGGTCGATCCCGCGGTGCCCGCGCCGGGCTTCACTCTGCCCGCTCTGGCGGGCGACCGGCAGCACTCGAATGCCGACTACTTCGGCCGCTGGGTGGTGCTCACATTCTGGGCCACCTGGTGCGGCCCGTGCCGGTCGGAGATGCCCAGCCTCGAACGCCTGCACCAGAGCCGTGGCGCCGAGGGGCTGGCCGTGGTCGGCGTTTCGGTCGATCGCACCGCGGCCCCGGCGGAGCGCTTCGTCGAGGACTACGGACTGACCTTCCCCAACCTCTGGGACAGCCGGGGGAAGGCCGCGAACGACTTCCAGGCTTCGAGCATTCCGCTGACCTACCTGCTCGATCCCGCCGGGAGCGCGGTCGCCGTCTCCCTCGGCGCCCGCGATTGGATGGCGCTCGAGCCGATGATCGACGAGCTGCTGGCGCTCGAGCCTTCCGGCGAGTCGCAGCCGGGCGATTTCGAGACGACCGACCGGCCCCTGGAGCTGCCCGACGCGCTGCAGCCGCCCACCGCGGTCGTCACCCTGCTCGACGAGCGTCCGAAACCGGGCGAGCCCTTCGCGGTCGAGGTGCGGGTGCGTTGGGCGGGGCACTTCGAGGACTATCTGCTGCATCCGCCGCGGATCGAGCTGCCGGAGCCGATCGAGCAGGCGGCCCTCACCGCCTCGAGTCGAAGCTCCGACGGTCGCAGCGTGGTCGTCTATACGATCGAGCTCGTCGCCGCCGAGCCCGGCGCCTTCGCTCTGAGCCCGATCGAGCTCGCCTATACACCGCGCGGCGAGTCAGAGGCCTTGAGCAGCCGGGTGGAGGGGCCGACGGTGGAGGTGGCGGCGGCCTCGCTGCTCGGGCTGGGCCGCGGCGGACGGGTGGCGGCTCTGGCCGGGCTGGCGACGCTCCTGGCGTCGGCGGTCGGTCTCGCGCGCCGGCGCCGGCGACAGAGCGAGCCCGCGGCCGACGCGCCCGGCCTCGCCGCGGAGCTGCGCGAGGCTCTCGACGCGGCGCGCGGCCGGCGCCTCGAAGGCGATCTGCGCCAGGCCGGTCTGATCCTGGCGGAGATCGAGCTGCGCCTGGGCGTCCAGAGCGATGCCGAGCGCTCCGCTCTCGACCGCTGGATCGAAGGGGCGCGCTACGGCGGCTACTCACCGACCCGCGAGGAGATCGACGGCATGGAACGCCGAGTCGGTCGGCGAGTTACGGAGGTAGAGGCCGAGTCGAGCCGCGCGGCGCGGCGGTCGCTGCGGCTGCGAAACCAGGAAAGCTAGCGCGGCACGAGGCCGCGCGACAAGGAGAGACGATGAGCGCGATTGCGGAAGAGCTGCTACCCGAGATCGAGTCCCAGGCCGCCTCGTTGCAGCGGCTTCGCGAGGAGGTCGGCAAGGTGATCGTCGGGCAGAGGTACATGGTCGATCGTCTGCTGATGGGACTCATCGCCGACGGCCACATCCTGCTCGAGGGGATTCCGGGGCTGGCCAAGACCACCGCCGTCAAGACCGTGGCCGAGGCCATTCAGACCGGCTTCTCGCGGATCCAGTTCACCCCGGACCTGCTGCCGGCCGATCTGATCGGTACCGAGATCTTCCGCCCGCAGAGCCACGATTTCGTGGTCAAGAAGGGGCCGGTGTTCACCAACCTCCTGCTCGCCGACGAGATCAACCGCGCGCCGGCCAAGGTGCAGAGTGCGCTGCTCGAGGCGATGCAGGAGCGGCAGGTCACCATCGGCGAGGAGAGTCATCAGCTCCCCGATCCCTTCCTGGTGCTGGCGACCCAGAACCCGATCGAGCAGGAGGGCACCTACCCGCTGCCCGAGGCGCAGGTCGACCGGTTCATGCTCAAGCTGCGGATCAGCTACCCGGACAAGTCGGAGGAGAAGGAGATCATGCGCCGCATGGCGCATCGCCACCGTCCCGAGGTCGGTGCGGTGCTGACCCCCGAAGACATCCGCGGCATGCGCGAGCTCGCCGACCAGATCTACCTCGACTCGAAGATCGAGGACTACATCGTGGACGTCGTCTTCGCCAGCCGTGAGCCGGCGCGATACCGCCTGGAGAAGCTCGAGAACCTGATCGAGTACGGCGCGTCGCCGCGCGCCAGCATCTACCTGGCCCAGGCCGCCAAGGTGCACGCCTTCCTCAGCGGGCGCGGTTACGTGACCCCGCAGGACGTGAAGACCATCGGTCCCGACGTTCTGCGCCATCGCATCCTGATCACCTACGAGGCCGAGGCGCAGGAGCTCGACTCCGACGATCTGATCCGCGACATCTTCAACACGGTCGACGTGCCCTAGCCGCCGCCTCATGCCACTCGGGAACCCACCGGCCGAGGATCGGGACGACTTCACGGCGGCGCTGCCGCCGGAGCTGTTCCAGAAGATCAAGACGATCCAGATCCGCACCCAGCGGACGGTCAACGACGTCTTCGCCGGCGAGTACGAGAGCGCCTTCAAGGGGCGCGGCATGGAGTTCGAGCAGGTCCGCGACTACCATCCGGGCGACGACATCCGCCATATCGACTGGAACGTCACCGCGCGGATGAGCGCGCCCTTCGTCAAAGAGCATCGCGAGGAGCGCGAGCTGACGGTGATGCTGGTGGTCGACGTCAGCTCCTCGGGGGCGTTCGGCAGCGTCGCCAAGCTGAAGAACGAGGTGGCCGCGGAGATCGCCGCGCTCCTGGCCTACACCGCGATCAAGAGCAACGACCGGGTCGGGCTGATCATCTTCTCCGACCGCATCGAGCACTTCATTCCCCCCAAGAAGGGGCGCTCGCACGTCTGGCGAGTGATCCGCGACATTCTCGCCTTCCGTCCGACCCTGCGCACCACCGATCTGGTCGGGGCGCTCGAGTTTCTCAACAAGGTGAGCCGGCGGCGCACCGTAACGTTCATCATCTCGGACTTTCTCGACACCGGCTTCGTCGAGCAGTTCCGGGTGACCGCGCGGCGCCACGACGTGACGGCGATCGCCGTCGGCGATCGGCGCGAGCAGAAGCTCCCGCCGATCGGGCTGATCGAGCTCGAAGATCCCGAGACCGGCCGGACGATCCTCATCGACACCTACGACAAGAACGTGACGGGTGGCTTCGAGATGCTCTCGGGCGAAGACCGCGCCGGGTTGACCGACATGTTCCGGGCCGCCGGAGCGGGCGAGGTACGCATTCTCGCCGACGATCGCTCGTACGTCGATTCGCTGGTGCGCTACTTCCATGCTCGCGAGAAGCGGCGGTGAGTCGCGGATGATGGAGTTGCGTGAGCCGCCCAGGCCGCCGGCGAGCGTAGGCCCGGAGCGGGCCGTGAGGGCGCTTCTGTTCATGATCCTGGCGGCGGTGCTCGGCGTCGGCGCGCTGCTCGTGCTGCGGCCGGCTCCCGGAGATCGCGACGCCGGTGGCGAGAGCGAACGCGATCGGCGGCTCGCGGCCAAGCTGCAGGCCGCCGGCGCCCTGGAAGAGGCGGCCGTTCGCTACGAGCGCTATCTGGAGCGGGCGGATCTGGAGCCCGAGGCGCGTGCCGGCATCGCCTACAGCCTCGGCTCGTCCTACCTCGAGCAAGGCGACTTGCAGAGGGCCCTGCGCTGGTTCTACGAGGCCGAGCTCTGGGGCGCGGGCGAGCTCGAACAGGAGTTGGGGCGGAAGATCGTTCACACCCTCGAGCGGCTCGGGCGCTTCCACGCCGCCCAGTCCGCGCTCGATTCCCGCGTGCGCCTCGATGGCGAGGCCGAGGTGGTGCGCGGCCCCGGCGACCCGGTGGTCGCGCGCATCGGCGCCGAGCCGATCTACCGCTCGCAGGTCGAGCGCGCGCTCGACGAGCTCCCCCCCGAGCTGGCCCAGCGGATTCGCACGCCCGAGGATCGGCGTGAGTACGTTCGCCAGTACGTCGCCGAGAAGCTGCTCTGGCGCAAGGCGCAGAAGCTCGAGTACGACCGCGACCCCGAAGTCGCCCGTCGGCACGCGGCGGCCCTCGAGCAGCTGGCTGTGGCCCGGCTGATCGAAGACGAGGTGGTCGGAACGATCGAGGTCGACGAGGCCGATCTGCGGAACTTCTTCGTAGCGAACAAGGAGCGATACCGCCAAGAGGACGCCGAAGCGGAGCCGGTCCTCGACCAGGTGCGACCGCTGGTCGAGCGCGACTACCGGCTGAGCAAGCTGCAGTCCGGCTACCAGGCGCTGATCGACGAGCAGCTCGCCGCCGAGGAGGTCGAGCTCTTTCTCGAGGCGATGGAGGAGGGTCGGTGAGGGCGATGCATCGGCTCGCCGCCCCCGCAGCGGCCTGCCTCGTTTGGGCTGTCGTCGCGCTCGTGGGTTGCGCCGAGCCGGCGCCGCCCGTCGCCCGGGAGCCGAAGGCCCCGGTCGAGGCGAGCGCGTCGGTCGACCGGGCCGTCGCGACCACCGGTGACGTGCTCACCTTCCGGGTCACGGTCGACCACGATCCCGCCTACGCGGTCGAGATTCCGGAGGCGGGTGCCCGGATCCAGGGCTTCCGCATCGTCGACGTCGAGCGCGAGGAGCCGGTCGAGCGTGCCGGCCGGATCGTCCGCGAGCACGTCTATCGGCTCCGCGCGGACCTGGTCGGCTCCTACATCCTGCCCTCGATCAGCGTGCGCTATCGCCCCGCGGACGCCGCCGAGGGTGCCGTCGCGGGCGCGGTCGAGACCTCGGAGATCTTCGTCGAGGTCGAATCGGTGTTGCCGGCCGACGGTTCCGCCGAGGACATTCGCGAGCTCAAGCCGTTGCGGCCGCTCGAGGCGAGGCGCTCCTGGTGGATCGCCGCGATCGCGGTCGGGGCTCTCGCCGCGCTGGCCGTCGCCGTCTGGCTCTACCGGCGGCGGCGCGCGACCGCTCACGCGCCGCCGCTCGAGCCGCCCCACGAGGTCGCCTTCCGCGCGCTGGACGCTCTGCGCGGAACCGATTTCGGCGATCCGGCAGCGGTGCGCCGCTTCTACTTTCGGGTCTCCGAGACGATCCGGGTCTACGTGGAGGGTCGGTTCGGCCTCAACGCCACCGACTTGACGACCGAGGAGATCCTCGAGCGGCTGCCGGCCGTCGACGGGCTGGACCAGCGCGAGGGGACGCTGATCGCAGGCTTCCTGGAGCACACCGATCGGGTGAAGTTCGCCGAGCACCAGCCGAGCGAGCCCGAGATCGAGACGACCTACGAGAGCGCCCTCGGCTTCGTCGAGGCCACGCGGCTCCGGCCCGAAGCCGCCGAGGAGGAGCTGGCGGCGTGACGGGCGACCTCTTCTTCGCCGACGCCCACCTGCTCTGGGTGCTGGCCCCGCTCTTCGCTCTTTGGCTGGCGCTCTGGTACCTCTTGCCGCGGCTCGGCCGCCGGTACGCCGCGGTGCGATTTTCGAACCTGCAGCCGCTCGAGCGGCTGCGCCCGTCTCGCACCCTGCTGATGCGCCGGCTGCTGATGGGGCTGAGAGTCCTGGTGGTCGCGCTCCTCATCCTGGGCATGGCGCGACCCCAGACCGGGCGCAAGCAGACCCAGATCGAGACCGAGGGCATCGACATCGTTCTCGTGCTCGACACTTCGGGCAGCATGCAGGCGCTCGATCTCGACCAGGATCGCACGATCGCCAAACGGCGCAACCGGCTCGAGGTCGCCAAGTCGGTGGTCGACGAGTTCGTCGCCAAGCGCCTCAACGATCAGATCGGCCTGGTGGTCTTCGGCAACGAGGCGTTCACGCAGTGTCCGCTGACGCTCGATCACGGCATCCTGGCGACCTTTCTGGAGCGGGTCGAGATCGGCATGGCCGGCGACGGCACCGCCATCGGCTCGGCCATCGGTACCGCGGTCAAGCGCCTCAAGGACTCCGAGGCCGAATCCAAGGTGATCGTGCTGCTCACCGACGGCCGCAACAACGCCGGCGCGCTGTCGCCGAACAAGGCGGCGGAGATCGCCGCGACCTTCGGGATCAAGATCTACGCGATCGGCGCCGGTACCCGTGACAAGGCGCCGTTCATCGTCGATTCGCTGTTCGGCAAACAGGTCGTCTACCAGGACGTCGAGATGGACGAGTCGAGCCTGCGCGCGATCGCCAGCGCCACTTCGGGCGCCTACTTCCGCGCCGAGGACGAAGAGGCC
>JAHEKO010000413.1 GCA_024638355.1 Acidobacteriota bacterium | reverse complement strand
GATCTCGCTCGAGTACGCCATCGGCGGCCTGGCGATCGCGCCTCACACCATCGGACCCGAAGGGGTCGACCCAGAGCTGCGCGACCTCCTGGGCAAGTGGCTTTCGCTCTTGGGCGCCTCTTTCCTCTGATTCCATGATTCCAGCTGCGGCGCAGAGCAGTTCTCGTCGCCAGGCACGAGGAGGCCCGGCACCAAGTCGGGCCGACTCATAGCTGGCTGCCTATACGTCCTTGACTCTGGCCCTCCATTTCTGTAAGTTAATTTTTAATCTGCGAAAAGGCTCTCCTGGGGAAACCCAGGTCCCGCAAAGCCACGGATCCTCGCCTCCTCCGCAACGTGTGGGCCGTTGTCGCTCGGTACGGAGGATCCAAAGACCGCCGGGCTGCCGTCAGTCGATTCACTTCTTTTTTTGAGAGGAGAGCTATGCACGACATCTTCCATCGATCTGTTTGGAGCCACGGGGGCCCCCAGAAGCTATTGGGGGTCCTGGCGATCGCGTTTCTGGTGGCCACCGCTGCCGGAGCCGGGGTCACCGGGCCCACCGTCCTCGCACCCCTGTCGGGGCAGACCGCGGCCGAAGCCTTCGAGATCAGCGATTCCGGAAAGACCGTCGGTTACAGTGGCGACCTCAACTTCCCCTACAGCTACTTCTACGTGCCAGTCCTCTGGGAACAGAACGGCACACCCACTGCCCTGCCGCTCCCGGCTAGCTGCCCCACTCCAATTGCCTTCTTGACCGCGCCCTCGGGCGACGCGGAGTCCGTCAACAACCGGGGAGAGGCTGTGGGCTTCTGCCTCCAGCTGTTCTTCGACGCGACGGCTCTGCGCTGGGACACGAACGGCAACCCGACGGTCATGGCGCCCCTCGCCGGGCACGATTCCGCGCTCCCCTTCCAGATCAACGAAACGGGCATGTCCGCCGGCTTCAGCTACGACTCGACTGTCGGCGGGGCGAGTAACACGGCGGTTCTGTGGGACGCCAGCGGCACGCCTACAAGCCTGCCACCGCTACCGGGCGACGGCGTGGCTCTTGCCCGCGACGTCAACAACAACGGTGTTGCGGTCGGGAAGAGTGGGCTACCTTTCGTCCCGCCCGGCATCGAGACCGCGGTGATCTGGGACCGCAACGGCGGTGCGACCGCGCTCCCACCGCTGCCGGGTGATGTCGCAAGCTCCGGTTGGAGAATCAATGAGAGGGGGGAGGCCCTGGGCGTGAGTTTCGGCGGCGCAGGATTGACAGCGGTCAAGTGGGATCTCAATGGCGTCCCGACAGCCCTCGGGTTTCTCGGCTCTGACGACGACGCTCGGGCGCTCGCGCTCAACGACAGGGGTCAGGCTGCGGGGCTGTCCCGCATCCTGGGCGGCAGTCCCTTCAGCGGCGTCTTCTGGGATGCCGGCGGCAATCCCACGGGAATCCCTGCTGCAGTGGGAGACTTCTTTTCCCACGCGCACGGCCTGAACAACAGGGGTCAGGTCGTCGGAGGCACGTTCGGCGCGAGTGGCGTCCAGGCCACCATCTGGCATGTGACGAACGGCAAGGTCGGCGCCGCGTCGGATCGGACGCCGACCCGCCGCGAGCTCCGGCGGATGAAGAAGGCACTGCGCAAGTGGGAGCGCAAGAACGCCGGATCCATCCGAGAGTCCCTTCTGCAGCTGCGGCACGATCGGACAGGGCACTAGGAGTCAACGAACCGGCGGATCGGCTGACGCCGGTCCGCCGGAGAGCCGTCGAGAGCGCGAGCTAAGGGAGCTCGCGCTCGATCCGCCGGCCGCGTTCAGCGGCGTTTTTCGACTCCGCGTGCCGGCCGGCGTTGGTGAGGATGTCCGCAAGCACGTAGTAGCCGAACGGGCCTTCGCTGTGCTCGGTGTCTCTCTCGAGGCCGGCGCGCACGATCTCCTCGGCCCGTGCGAGGTCGCCGCCCCGGAGCAGCACGAGCCGGGCGAGGAAGTAGTAGCCACGCACAAACTCTGGCTCGGACTCGATGGCGGCCTCCCAGAGCTGCTGCTGTCGGTCGAGGTCGTCTCGCAGTCCGAGGAGGCGCCCGAGGTTGAACTGGGCCTGGTAGTGGCGCGGTGCGAGGGCGATCGCTTCTTCGTAGAGCGCGATCGCCTCGTTCTCGCGGCCGGCCTCCTCGTAGAGGACCGCCAGGTTGAAGCGGGGCTGGGCGAGGTCGTCGCCGTTCTCGACCGCCTCGGTCAGAGCTTCGGTCGCTTCGGGAATCCGGCCGAGGAGTGCCAGCAGCTCGCCCAGCCGGCCGAGCACCATCGGCCCGGCGTCGCCATCGGCAGCCAAGCGGGCCGTGGCCTCGTCCATGCGCCCCAGCTCGACCAGCACGTTGGCGCTCGCCAGCAGCGCCGCGTCGTCGCCCGGTCGTGTCGCCAGGATCCGGTCGTAGCCGACCAGAGCGTCCTCGAACCGGCCGAGCTCGCGGTAGGCGTCGGCCAGCCCAAAGAGCGCCGCCGGATGGTCGTTCCGCACCTCGAGAGCCGCCTTGAAGAGGTCCACCGCCCGCTCCGGCAGGCCCCGCCGCATCTCGATCGCGCCCAGCATCTGGTGGGCGTCGACGATCGACGGGTCGTCTTCGAGCGCCTGCCGCAGCAGCAGCTCGGCGCTCTCGAGCTCGCCGGCGCCGAGCTGGCTCTGGGCGCCCATGATCATCTGATGAAGCCGGATCCTGTCTTTGGGGTCGGCCCGCTCGCGGTCGTCGTCCTCGTTCTCGGCGGCACCGCCGAAGCCGCCGACATAGCCCAGCGCGCGCAGCTGTTCGAGGGTCGCGGGGTCGAGATCGGGTACCGCGGTCGCGGAGCGCTGGCTGTCGTCGCCCGGCTCGATACGCGCGCGTAGCTCGTCGAGGCGCCGGCCGAGGTCGCGGCTGAGCTCGCGCTCGCGCCGGAAGATGTTCTGCTGCTCGTCGGGATCGTCGGTCAGATCGTAGAGCTCGGGCTGCGGAGCGCTGACGAACTTGTAGCGCGCGGTGCGCAAGGTTCTGAGCGGCGCCCAACCGTAGTGGAGAAGTGGGTAGAGCGACTCGGTGTAGACGGCGCTTGGCGTCGCCGTTCCGGCCTCGGACGTCTCGACATCCATCAGCTTGCCCAACAGCGAGCGGCCCTGGGCCAGCTCGGAGGCCTCGAGTCCGGTCGCCTCCAGAAGGGTCGGCAGGAGATCGACATGGCTGACCACGTCGTCGACGACTCGGTCGCCGAGGGCGCCGCCCGGGAGCCGGACGATCAGCGGCGCCCGCACCGTGCTGTCGTAGACGAAGAAGCCGTGGAACCCCTCGCCGTGCTCACCGAGTCCTTCGCCGTGGTCGGCCGTCAGGATGAACAGGGTCGAGTCGAATAGCTCTCGGGCTTCGAGGCCGGCCCGCAGCTCGCCGACGATCGAGTCGACGTACTCGACCTCGCCGTCGTACGGACGGCCCGGATGGCGCGAGGCGAACGGCTCGGGCGGCGTGTACGGATCGTGCGGATCGAACAGGTGAAGCCAGAGGAAGAAGGGCTCTCGCGCCCCGGCGTCGAGCCACCGCAGGGCCTCGGCCAGGGTCTCACCGCCGTCGCGCTGGACCGCGCCGAGGTTCTTCTTCTGGCCCTCTCCGAGCTCGAAGTCGTCGTAGTAGGTCTCGAAGCCACGTCCGATGCCCCAGCGCGACTCGAGAACGAAGGCGCTCACGAACCCGGCCGTGCTCCAGCCGCCGTCCGCCAGCCGCTCGGCCAGCGTGGGCAGGCTCGTGTCGAGGGCATAGCCGACGTTCTCCCGGACGCCATGGAAGGGCGGGTAGGTGCCGGTCATGATCGAGCTGTGGGAGGGAAGCGTAAACGGGACCGTCGACGCGGCGTTC
>JAHEKO010000412.1 GCA_024638355.1 Acidobacteriota bacterium | reverse complement strand
CCGAGCTCGGACATCATCTTGATGTCGCGCATGAAGCCGAAGGTCCGCGCCGGCGCGATCTGCTCCTTGTAGGCGCCGAAGCTGGAGAGCCGGAACTCGCAAAGCTGCTCGCCGATCGGCGGCGGATAGCGCAGCAGGTAGGAGATCGCGAAGCCGTCGTCGGGCTCGAGGATCAGCTGCTTCCCTCCCGCACCGGAGATCTCGTAGCGCCGGTCGATCACCACTTCACGGCGGCGCTCGGGCTGGACCTCCACGCCGGCCTCCTCCAGGGTCTTGCAGAACTCGAGCGCCGAGCCGTCCAGCACCGGAATCTCGCCGTGCACCTTGACCAGAAGGTTGGTGATGCCGAGGGCGTGCGCGGCCGACAGGAAGTGCTCGACCGTCTTGATGCTCTCGCCGTTGTTGGCCAGCGTGGTCGCGTAGTCGGTCTCGGCGACCGACGCCACGTGCCCCGGCACGTGGGTGTTGGTCGGCAAGATCATGAAGTGGATACCGGTGTCGGCGGGCAGGGGCTGGATGGCCATTCCGGTGCGACTGCCCGAGTGGAGTCCGTGGCCGTAGATCACGGCGCTCTGGGCGATCGTCTTCTGCGGCAGCTCGCTCCGCCGCACCAGCGGGAAGGTGGGCGGCCCGTAGAGGTCGGGAGGCGTCTCGAGTCGGTCCTTGGTCTTTTCCAGCGAGGTCAACAGCTCGCGGTCGGTGGCGACCGACTGCCGGTACTCCAGCGCGCCTTCGACCGCCTCGACGGTCCGGCTGTAGGAGAGCGGCTTCTCGACGTAGTCGTAGGCGCCCATCTTGATCGCCTTCACCGCGGTCGAAGCGGTGCCGTGGCCCGACATCATGATGATCGCGGCGGTGGCATCGAACTCCCGCAGCGCCTGCAGCATCTCGAGGCCGTCGTGGTCGGGCAGCCACACGTCGAGCAGAACGACGTCCGGGCGATGCCGGCCGTAGAGCTCGAGAGCCTCGCCGCCGCTGCCGGTGCAGACGGTAGCGTAGCCCTCGTCCGACAGAACACCGGAGAGCGTGGTCAGAATGCCCGGCTCGTCGTCGACGATCAGTACCAGCTTCTTGTCCGCCATAGACCCACCCAGAGGCCTCTAGCCTACCCTAGAACGGGCAGGCCCCATGCTAGGATTCGCGCTGTCGTGCCCACCGTCGTTCTGCCCTCTCCGCTCCTTCGCCACGCGGGTGGCGCGGACCGCATCGGTGTCGGCGGAGCGACGGCGCGAGACGCGCTCAAGGCGCTCGAGGACCGCTTCCCGACCCTGCGGGGCTGGGTGATCGACGAGCGCGGCCGGCTGCGCGAGCACGTCAGCCTGTTCGTCAACTCCGAGAGCGCGAGCCTCGATCGACCGCTCGACGAGAGCGACGAGCTCTACATCGTGCACGCCATCTCCGGCGGGGCTCCGGACCTCGACATCCTGGCAGCGACCCGTAAGGGCCTGTTCGTGCTGCGCGGCGGTTCGACGGGCGGGTTCGAGCTCGCCGCGCGTCACTTTCCCGGCGAGGTCGCGGAGTTCGCAACTCGCGACCGCCGCAGCGGCCGTTACTTCGCCGGCGTGACCCACGGCCAGTTCGGACCTCGGCTCTGCTGGACCGACGATCTGTCGGCCGAGTGGCGGCAGGCGGAGGGTCCGCTGTTTCCCGAGGGCCTCGACGCCGCCGTCGACCGCATCTGGGTGATCGAGCCGGGCGCGGCCGAGGGCGAGCTGTGGGCCGGAGTCGCTCCCGCGGCCCTCTTTCACAGCACCGACAACGGCGAGAGCTGGAGCCTCAACCGGGCTCTGTGGGACCACCCCAGTCGCCCGGAATGGCAGGGAGGACTCGGCGGCCTCTGCCTGCATTCGATCTGTCCGTGGCCCGGCGATCCGAGCCGGCTCACGGTGGCGATCTCGGCGGCCGGCGTCTGGAATAGCGACGACGGCGGCGCCAGCTGGGCGCCCGGGATCGAGGGCTTCGTTCCGCGCTACCTTCCCGAGGAAGTACGGGCGAACACGCTCCAGCACTGCGTGCACCACGTCGAGCGCTCGCCGGTCGAGCCCAACACCCTCTACCTGCAGTTTCACGGCGGCGTCTACCGCTCCGACGACGGCGGCCGAAGCTGGCTCGACATCGGCGCCGGGCTGCCGTCGGACTTCGGTTTTCCGCTGGTGGCCGATCCCCACGACGCCGATCGCGCCTACGTCATTCCGCTGGTCGCCGACGTCGATCGGGTGACGCCCGACGGACGCATCACCGTCTGGGAGACGCGCGATCGCGGCGGAAGCTGGACCGGGCTCACCGAGGGCCTGCCCGGGAACGCCTACGCCACGGTGCTGCGGCAGGCGTTTTGCCACGATGGACGTCGCCCCCTCGGGCTCTACTTCGGTACCGAGCAGGGCACCGTCTACGCCTCCAACGACGGCGGCGCCCGCTGGATGACCGCAGCTGAAAACCTACCGCCGGTGCTGGCGGTGCGGGTCGGCTGATCGCGTGATCGAGCGCTCCGAGCTGCTCCTCCCGCGACCGCGCGGCATTCGGCGTCGGGCGGGCGAGGTGGTTCTCGGCGGGCGCAGCCGCATCGTCGCGTCGGCCGCGGCGGCGGACGCCGCCGAAGGGCTCCGCCGCGCTCTGGAGGGTCTCGGGCTCCAGCCCTTCGTCGGCGCCGGGGGCGGCGCCGAGCGTCGCCCCGAGCTGAGCCTGGCGCTCGACTCCGAGGAGCCCCTCGGTCCCCAGGGCTATCGCCTGACGGTGGAGAGCGACGGCATCGACCTGGTGGCCGCCGACGCGGCCGGCCTCTTCTACGGCGGCATCACCCTGGCGCAGTGGCTACGGCTCGCCGGCAGGCGCGACGGCGCCGGCCTGCGCGCCCCGTCGGTAGAGATCGTCGATGCGCCCGACCTGCCGGTGCGCGGTCTCATGCTCGACGTCAGCCGCAACCGCGTGCCGCGGCTCGACACCCTCTTCGAGCTGGTCGAGCTGATGGCGGCGCTGAAGCTGAACCAGCTGCAACTCTACACGGAGCATACCTTCGCCTACCGCGGGCACGAGGCGGTGTGGAGCGACGCCAGTCCGTTGACCGAGCGCGACGTTCGAGAGCTCGACGCCTTCTGCCGCAAGCGTTTCGTCGAGCTGGTGCCGAATCAGAACAGCTTCGGGCACTTTCACCGCTGGCTGCGGCACGAGCCCTACCGCCAACTCGCCGAGCGGCCCGCGGGGGTGCAACATCCGTTCAGCCACGAGAAGGAGCCTTTCGGCCTCTGCCCGCTCGATCCCGGGAGCCTCCTGCTGCTCGAGGATCTCTACGAGCAGCTCCTTCCCAACTTCACCAGCCGGCTGTTCAACGTCGGCCTCGACGAGACCTTCGATCTCGGCACCGGGCGCTCGGCCGCGGCCTGCGCCGAGCGCGGCAAGGAAGAGGTCTACCTCGAGTTTCTCGAGAAGATCCATTCCCTGGTCGGCAGCTGGGGACACCGCATGCAGTTCTGGGGCGACATCATCCTGCGACGGCCCGATCTCATCGGCAGGCTGCCCGACGACGTCATCGCCCTCGACTGGGGCTACGAGGCCGACCACCCGTTCCACGACGACGCGCGCGCCTTCGCCGGCGCCGGCATCGAGTTCTACGTCTGTCCGGGCACCAGCAGCTGGTGCAGCCTCGGCGGGCGCCTCGACAACGCGCTCGGCAACCTCGCCGCCGCCGCCGTCGCCGCCGCGCGCCACGGCGCGACCGGTTACCTGATCACCGACTGGGGCGACTTCGGCCACCTGCAGCCGCTGCCGATCAGCTATCCGGGGCTGGTCGCGGGCGCGGCCTTCTCGTGGAACACCGCCATGGCCGATCGGCCCGTGGAGCTTCCAATC
>JAHEKO010000411.1 GCA_024638355.1 Acidobacteriota bacterium | reverse complement strand
CCTTTCCGCTCGGGCTGCGCCGGGTCGCCGCGAGCCGGGCCGATCTCGTGCCGTGGGCCTGGGGTGTCAACGGCTGGGCGTCGGTGCTCGCGGCCGTCCTGGCGACCCTGCTCGCGGTGCATCTCGGATTCACGGCGCTGGTCCTGATCGCCTGCGCGGTCTACCTGGTCGCCGCGGCCGCGGCTCCGCGTGCGGACCGAAGGACCTCTCGGAAGCCTGGTTAGTGGGTCGCGTGGACCCACGACCGACCGAGGTCGTCGACACCAACGTGGTCGTCGCGGGTCTGCTGACGAAAGACCCAGAATCGCCGACCGCACGAGTGCTGCTGGGAATGATCGACGCGACGTTCGCCTTCCTGCTCTCCCCGGCTCTGCTGACCGAATACCGAGAGGCTCTGCTTCGCCCGCCGATTCGGAAGCTGCACGGTCTCGACGAACGGCAGATCGACGCCGTGCTCACCGGGATCGTCGCCAACGCGGTGGTGCGCGAGCCCGGGGAGTCGGCCGAGAACGCTCCGAAGCCGGGAGATCAGCACCTATGGGACCTGGTCTCTTGCGAGCCCGCCACCGTTCTCGTGACCGGGGAAGCCGAGCTTCTGCGCCGGCCACCGGAGGGACGGTCGGTCGTCTCGCCGGCAGGGTTTCTGGACCTCAGCTCCTAGCTACGGCAGGGTGACGGTTCGCTCGTTGCTGTAGGGCGAGGCGGCGTCGGCGTTGAAGGCCTGGACCCGGAAGGTGTAGGTCGCGCCCGAGGCGAGGTCTCCGACCACCAGCTTGCGGGTGTTGGGCCCGGTCGAGGCGATGCGCTCGAACGGACCGCCCGCGACGCGCATCTCGACGTGGAAGCCCGCTTCGTTCTTCGACTTGTCCTTCCACTTGAGGCGCACGCGGGCCGACGAGAGCGCCCGGGCCTTCAGCCGCTTCGGCGCGCGGAGCGATTCGAGGCAGACGTCGATCGACTCGTCGAAGCCGAAGGCCGCTCCGGCGCCGTCGGCGCAGGTCAGATCGCCGCGACACTCGCGGTCGCCGTCGCAGTCACCCTCGCCGGCCTCGCAGAGGCCGCAGAGCTTGCAGTACTCCGGGCTCCCGGGCTGGAACGGGCACCGCTCGGGCGGAGCCTGCAGGCAGACGCCGGTGCCGCGCGAGAAGCCGAGCTCGCCGCCGACGTCCGAGAAGCAGGTCAGGAAGCCGGCGCACTCGAGGTTGCCCTTGCAGCTCCCCTCGCCGGCGAGACACGGACCGCACGCTTCGCAGTAGTCGGGATGACCGAGCGGAAGCGGACAGTAGCCGTTCTCGCGAAAGGCGCAGACGTCCGCGGCCGGCGGCAAGCCGAAGGTCTCTCCAATGTCGTCGAGGCAGATCAGGCCGGCCTGGCACTCGCGGTCGAGGTCGCAGTCGCCGGCGCCGAAGCCGCACGGTCCGCAGAGCCGGCAGTAGTCGGGATCGCCGGGCTCCAGGTCGCAGCCTCCGGCGGCCCGGCAGACGCCCACCTTGGCGCCGAACCCGAAGTCGGCGCCGCCGTTCGGGTCGCAGGCCAGGCCGGCGTCGCACTCGCTGTCGGCCTCGCAGCCCCCCTCGCCCGCCCGGCACGGCCCGCACTCGAGGCAGAAGTCCGCGTCTCCCGGCTCGAGGTCGCACACCGGGTCGTCGAGGGTCGGCGAGAAGCGCTCGACCTCGCCCGAGAACTCGTCGATGATGCGCGCGTTGTCGCGCTCGTTGCGGATGCCGGTCGGGCGCCGCTCGTAGCGCACGCGCGGATTCGAGAAGAAGGGCTGGGTCGGACAGAAGTCGGAGCAACCGGACGTGTAGGACATCAGCGTTCGGTAGCCGCCGCTGTGGTAGTGGGCACGACCGTAGATGTAGCGGCCCTCGGCGCGCGCGTCTTCGGGGTTGTGGTCGGCGCCGAGCAGATGGCCGACCTCGTGCGCGAACGTCTCGCCGCCGCAGGCGCGCTGGGAGACGAAGAAGGCGCGGCTGAGGGTCGGCCCGCCGGGCCGATAGATCATCGCCGCGGAACCGCAGATTCTGTTGCCCCCTTCGTACACGAGGCCGACCACATCCGCGCCCCGAGCGTCGCGAAGCTCCGCGATCGCGCTCGACTCGACCAGCCAATCCAGCGTGGCCGGATCGTTGCCGACGATGTTCTCCGGCACCGTCACCTCGGCGGCATGCGCGAGGCGCACCCTGATGTCCATCTCGCTGTTGTGGAAGGCGACGTTGGTGAGGTCGACGAAGTGGTCGACCAGCGTCAGGAGGTTGCGCTTCGAGCCGAGGATCTCGCGGCTGGCGGCGGCGTAGACGACCAGGAGGTCGATCCTGGGGGTACGGTGCTCCGCGCTCGAGCCGGAGCTCGCGGAGATTCGGGCCTGGAGCTCGGCGCCTTCCGCGCTCGGCCCATGCAGGGGAGCGCCTCCGCAGTCGCGCTCTTCGTCCGCTGCGACCTCCAGCAGGGTGTGCCCGCCCTCGCCGGAGGGGTAGATCCGGTAGCCCCGCTCGCGGCCGAAGACCGTTCCGGCGAGCCGACCGCCCCGGAGGGTCAGCACGACCTCTTCGCCGAGCCGGGTGCGGCCGGTCCAGAGCAGGTCGCCGCCGTCGCGGTGCTCGATCCTCGAGCGCTCGACGCTCGCCAGCCGGCCCGGCAGCTCGAGGACGATCCGCTCCGCCGAGTCCAGTCCGCGAAGGTCGAGCTGCGCGCGAAAGGCCGTCTCGGCGCGATCGGGGAGCCGCTCGATGCGCTCGCCTATCGCGAGGAGGCGGGAACCGACCTCGGCGCGGATCGGAACGGCGAGGGCCAGGAGCGCGGCCAGCGGAAGGATCGACTTGAAGATCTGCATGCGGGTCTCGAGCTCGACGCCCTCTCGGGCTGACCTGAGCGAAGTCTAGACCGGAACCGGCGTGCCCGCACGCCTCGCGACCGAGGGCGCCGCGGGTCAGACTGGTCGCCAGCGGCTGCGGATACGCGCCGCCTCGGCGGCGGCCCGCTCGCTCCGCACCGTGAAGAGCACGGTGGTCGATTCGTCCTCTTCGAGCACCTGCGCTTCGGTCAGAACCGAGTCGCCGTAGGTGAGCTCGGCGAGAAAGTCGATGTCGAGCCGGCTCAGGCTCCGGCCGGTGAAGAACCCGGGCTCGAGGGTCTCGAGCGCCCACCTCAGGTACCTCACGTGGTTGACGTGATCGTTGATGTCGAGATCGTCGCGGCGGATCGCGAAGCGGCCGACCCTCTCCCGGCCCTGGGGCGGCGGCAGCTTCGCCCAGCTCACCTTCACCGCGCGCTCGCGCTCCGGCACCCGCAGAGCGAGCACCTGCCGAGGAATCCGCATCGCCTTGCGGCGCTCGACGTCGATCACTAACCACACGCTGGTGGCGCGAGTCAGCACCCCGCCGTCCGCGTTCTCGACCAGGAAGTCGCGCATCACGAAGTGGCTGCGGAGCCGCGACGGCCAGGTAGTGACCCGGACGATCTCATCCGCGCGCGGCAGCTCCGCGACCTCGAGCTGGAGCTTGCCGAGCACCCAGGTCTGGTTGTCGCGGCCGAGCTCTCCGATCGAGATGCCCAGATCGACAGCGTGCCCGGCCGCGACCTCCTGGAGATACTCACAGAGTCCCGGGACCGACAGGCGCCCTCCGGGGTCGACCTCCGACGAGCGGACCTCGAAGCGCTGCGTCCAGGTGTCGGCCATGCGCGTAGGCCCGCGCCGCTCAGTGGACCGCGCGCTCGTGGCCGGGAATCGCGCTCTCGTCGAAGCTGTGCGAGAGGACGAAGAAGTAGGCGGCCTGGAGCTCGGTCCCCTCCTCGCTCACCAGCTCGAAGGCCCACTCGCCCTCGGGCTCCTCGGCGAGCGCCTGCA
>JAHEKO010000410.1 GCA_024638355.1 Acidobacteriota bacterium | reverse complement strand
TTCGAGGCCGGCGCTTCCGACCAGGAGCTCGCCGTGGGCTTGGAGTCGCTGGCCGCGGCGCTCGAGCGAGAGGTCTCGAGCGATCCCATCGCGCGGATGCGAAGCGCGGCGCTCGGCGAGACGCTGGGCGAAATCGCGGCCAGGCTGCGCTAGAGCGCTCGATCCAGGTAGCGGTGGACGCCGGCGACCGGGCCCTCGGCCACGCTCTCGCCGGTATACTTCGCTTGGTTGAAAGCGAGGGGAGATCGATGATTCGACAGCGCATTCTCAAGACGACTCCGGCCCTGGTGTTGACTCTCTCGGCGTTGTGCTGGATGACCTCGCCGCTCCTGGCGGGCAAGGCGGGACGGTGGGCCGGAAAGGGTGCCGCCGGCGGAGCTGTTCTCGGCCTGCTGGTCGGCGGCGATCTCGGCTCCGCGGCGGAAGGTGCCGCGCTCGGCGCGGCGGCCGGTGCCGCGAGCGGCGCGATCTCGGAGTCCAAGGACCGCAAGCGGGCGCGCCAGGCGGAGCTGGAGGAGCTGCGGCGCCGCGAGGCCGAGCGCCAGCGTCAGGACGCGGAGCGCGCGGCCGAGGTCAAGACCCAGACGACGCACCTGAACGGCGATCTGCCGCAGACCGACGAGGAGTGGGAGGCGGCGATCGGGATGGACAACGTCAACGCGCTCGACGCCTTGATCGACTGTCAGCATGCCCGCGCCCGCCTGCTCGCGCAGGCGGCGGCGACGGTAGAGAATCCCGAGTACCGCCTGGTATCCCACTGGATCGAGGCGCTCGTCGAGCTCGACCGCAGGAACCACGCGGAAGCCGAAAGGCTGTACGAGGCGTTGATTCCGATGGACGACGACGTCGACACCCGCCAGCAGGCGAGCTTGCTGGCGGATCAGGCGCTCCTCGAGGTGCGGCGCGTGCGCCGTGAAGAGGGCGGCCACTGCCAGAGCTGACCGGGTCGATCGACTATCAGGCCGTTCTCGAGGAGATCCACCGCGAGGTCTTGCCGGAGGTCGGCAGGGGCCGGGTGGCGAACTACATTCCGGCCCTCGCGCGGATCGAGCCCGATCAGTTCGGCATGGCGGTGCGCACGGTCGACGGCGAACTGTTCGGCGTGGGCGCGGCCGAGGCGCCTTTCTCGATCCAGAGCATCTCGAAGGTCTTCACCCTGACCATGGCTCTCGGCTTCGACGGCGAGGCCCTCTTCGAGCGGGTCGGCCGCGAGCCCTCCGGCAATCCCTTCAACTCGCTCGTTCAGCTCGAGCACGAGGCGGGCATCCCGCGCAACCCGCTGATCAACGCCGGCGCTCTCGTGGTCGACGACGTCCTGCTGTCGCGAACCTACGACGCCAAGGGCGCGATCCTCGAGTTCGTGCGGGACCTCTGCGGCAGCCTCGACGTCGCCTACGACGAAGAGGTCGCCCGCTCCGAAAGGGAGTGGGGCGATCGCAATGCCGCCCTGGCCCACTTCCTCAAGAGCTTCGGCAATCTCGACAACCCCGTCGCCGACGTTCTCGACGTCTACGTGCACCACTGCGCGCTGAGAATGAGCTGCGCGCAGCTGACGACCGCCTTCCAGTACCTCGCTCGGGGCGGCGTGAATCAGGCGACCGGGGAGCGCCTGATGAGTGCCAGCCTGACCAAGCGAGCCAACGCTCTGCTGCTGACCTGCGGCGTCTACGATGCGGCCGGCGATTTCGCCTACACGGTGGGGCTGCCGGGCAAGAGTGGCGTTGGCGGCGGCATCGTGGCGGTCATGCCGAATCACTGGTGCGTGGCGGTCTGGTCTCCGGGTCTGAACGAGAGCGGCAACTCGTTGGCCGGCACCCGCGCGCTGGAGCTCTTCACCACCAAGACGGGGATCTCGATCTTTTGAGACCGCGGTAGAGGACTTCGACCTCGGACAGATCGTCTTCCTGGGGGGCGCGATCTTTCTCAATGTCGCCGTCGTCTACTGGGCGCTCGGCCGCGACGCCTCCACCAAGGGCTACCTGGCGCAGCTGCTGACCGCGCTGGGCATCGGGCTCATCGCCGGCTTCCTGATCGTCATCGTGTCGTGGGGAATGATGAGCTTCGTCTATCCGAATGCGATCGAGGAGATGAAGCAGGGCGCGATCACCCACATGCAGGAACAGAAAACGCCCGAGGACGAATACCAGAAGCAGATCGCCATGCTGGAGAAGACGACCCCGATGAGTCAGGCGCTGCCGGGCGGGCCGGGCACACTCTTCACCAGCCTCCTGTCAGGCGCGGTGATCGCGATCTTTCGGCGGCGGAAGAATTAGCCACCGAGCGTTCAACCGTTCGACACACTCGCCGGCACGTCTCGTCGATAGGCAGCGACGTCCGTGTCGCCGACCAGGACTCCGCGGCTGGCCCAGACCGACTTTCAGCGGATCGAGCGGCGCAGGTCGACCGCCACCAGCTCGCGCCCGTCGCGAGCGTAGAGAATGGCGCCGGCCAGCGCCGGATGGGCCCTCGCGGTGCCCTCGAGGATCGCCGCGCGAGAGATCTCCCGGTACGCCTCCGGCGTAGCCTCGGCCAGCACCAACTCGCCGTCCTCGCGAAGAACGAGGAGCCTGTCGCCGGCGAGAATCAGGCTGCCGGCCCCGAACCGCTTTTCGGTCCAGGCCACCTTGCCGCTCGCCAGATCGACGGCGCGAAGCTCGGGCCGCGCCTCCTGCCGGCCATGAAGCCCGTAGAGGGTTCCCGCGCGGTGCACGCTGGTGGTGTAGTGACTGGTCAGCACGTCTTGCGCCTTCCAGACCGGTTGCGGCCGACCCTGGCCCAGCTCGAGCAGCACCGCGCCGACACCGTAGCTCGAAGAGAGGAAGACGCGATCGCCCACCACCAGCGGTGAGGCGGCGTTGACCGAGGCGCGGATGCGGGCGCGCCAGGGGAACTCGAAGCGAATCTCGCCGGTCGCGGGCGCGATCCCCAACAGCCCGGCGCGGTTGAAGAAGATGGCCAGCCGGCGGCCACCCAGATCCATCGCGACCGGCGAGGCGTATCCGGCCTCGTCGTCGGTGGCGGTCCAGGCCACCTCACCGGTGCCGGCATCGAAGGCGACGATGCCGCCCTTGCGGCCTCCCACCTGAACCATGACCAGGTCGCCTTCCACCAAGGGCGAGCTCGCTGCGCCGAAGTAGCCCTTGCCGGCGTCGAAGCGCGCATGGGTATCGACCGACCACAGCTCCTCGCCCGTCGCGAGGTCGTGGCAGCGCAGCCGGCCCCGGGCCCCGAAGGTGAACACCTTGCCGCCGGCCACCGTCGGCGTCGCGCGCGGTCCCTCGTCGAAGCCGAAGTCGTCGCGGTAGTCGGTCGGCGCGGCCGAGCGCCAGAGCCGGCTGCCGTCGCGCGGATCGAACGCCTCGACCACTTCTTCGTCGCCCGAGCGGTGAAACAGGATGAGCCGCCCGCCGGCGACCACGGGACCGGCAAAGCCCTCGCCCACGGCTCGGCGCCAGAGAGTCGGCGGGCCACCTTCAGGCCAGGACTCGGCGAGGTCGTCTCCGGAGTACGTGCCGTCGCGGCTGGGCCCGAGGAACTGCGGCCAGTCGGCGGAGCCACCGTCCTGGCCGAACGCCCGCGGAGCACCCAGACAGAGACCGATGCAGAGCCATACGGCCAACCTGTGCAGGCCCGAGGAGTTCCGAGTCGAAGGAGAGCTCACGGCCCCGGTTTCGTTGCGACACGGTCGCCGGTTGCGCTCGAGAGGAGCTGCGCCACGCTAGTCCTCGAGACGGGGACCCCGGATCGTCTGCCCTCCCTGGTGCAGGACGACGGCGGTCGCCGGGCCGCTCGCGCCGACCTCGAACGTGAGCTGGGCGTCGACCACCTTCAAGAAGAACTCGGTCTCGGACG
>JAHEKO010000409.1 GCA_024638355.1 Acidobacteriota bacterium | reverse complement strand
TCGGCGAGTTGCGCACCGGCTTCGAGAGATGGCTGGAGGAGTACGGCTACACCTCCGTGGAGGAGATGCGCGGCAGCATGAACCTCAGTCGCTGCCCGGATCCGACCGCCTTCGAGCGAGCCAACTACATCGAGGTGCTCAAGAGCTGGACCGGGTCCTAGGGAATCGGCTACCGGCACCTGCACTCTCTCTGCCGTAGAGAGAGGCACGCCCCCGACCGCGGCTCCTTCGGCCGCACGCGAGAGCGCGACCGCTCGCGCCGCTTTTTCGGCGAGCGCCGAGTGACTCATTTCATCCATTCCGAGTGGGCTTGTTCACTGAGGGAAAGGGCGCGGATCTCTACGCTCTTCGTATCGCTTCGGGCACTCGCTGGAGCGACCGTAGAAGGGGGCCCTTGGGATGTCCGCAGTCGCGCTGGATTTCGAAACCAAACTCCGATCCCTAACAACAGCGCTCTGTGCGATCCTCCTCGGGCCCCTTTCTTTCTTTCTGCTACAACCGCCCGCTCTAGCGGCGACCGTCGACTACGACATCGTCTACGTCCGCCAGCCGCGCTCCGACGCCGAGGCCACCGCCTGGCCGGAGGTCTTCAACCCGGCGCGAATGTCCGCCGGGGCCGATCTGATGCTGCTCCATCCCGACGGCAGCGAGGAGCGGCTGGTGCGCGGCGGCAACGGCTCGGTCACGGATCCGTTCGTTTCGCTCGACGGCCAGTGGGTCTACTTCAGCTACTTCTACGACCTGCGCAAGGAGCGGCTGAACCGACAGCGGCTCCACCTGCCGCTCGAAGGCGCCGACATCTTCCGCGTCCACCTCGGCAGCCGCCGCGTCGAGCAGCTCACGTTCGGCGAGTTCACGCCCAACACGGGCGCCGGCAGGTGGCACGAGGGCAACCCTGTCGACGCGCCGCGCGGCTACGACCGGCTCGGCTACGGCGTCTTGAACCTCGGGCCGTGCCCGCTACCGGGAGGCAAGATCGCCTTCACCAGCAATCGCAACGGCTTCGAGCCACCCAAGGGCTACACCAGCACGACCATGCAGCTCTTCGTCATGGACGAGGACGGCTCCAACGTGACGCCGATCGCGCCGATGAGCATCTCGAGCGCCCTGCACCCGACGGTGCTGCGCGACGGCCGGCTGATGTACTCGAGTCACGAGAGCCAGGGGCTGCGCGACCGGCGCAACTGGGGCCTCTGGTTCATCTCGCCCGACGGCCGCGACTGGGGACCGCTGGTGAGCGCCTTCCGCGAAGCCCAGGCCTTTCACTTCATGACCCAGCTCTCGGACGGCGACGTCGTCGTGGTCGACTACTACAACCTGAACAACAACGGGTTTGGCGCGCTCTATCGCTTCCCGCTGCCGACCGGCGAGCGCCCCGGCTTTCACGCCGCCAGCCTCGACCGCAACCCGCAGATCGCCCGCACCACGAGCCGCGGCCTCTTCCAGCCCTTCCGGATGCCGTTCACTCCGCGCGGCCTGGTGTCGATCACGCCGCTGACGCATGCCGACGACGCACCGGCGCCGGCCACCCCCACCGGCTCCGCCGGCAAGTACACCCACCCGTCGGCGGCACCCGGCAACGACCTGCTGGTCGCCTACACCGATCGCGCCGCGAATCACCGCGGCATCAAGTCGGGCCGCGCCTACGACAGCGGCATCTACCTGGTGCCCGGAGGCCGCCCGGTGGACCGGGCCGGCCGGCTCATCGAGATCAAGAACGACCCGCGCTACAACGAGGCGTGGCCGCGGGCCGCGGTTTCCTACGCCGCGGTCCACGGCGTGGTCGAGCCCGTCGAGATTCCCTGGCTGCCGAACGACGGCACTCTGCACGCGGAGCTGCCCGCGGGCACGGCGTACGGCCTGGTCGGCACTTCGAGCTTCTACAAGCGCGAGACCGCGCCGGGCCGCGACCGCGCCAGGTCGTTCGACGGCCTCGAGCCCTTCAACACGTCGGCCAACGGTCAGAACAGCAACTGGTTCGTCCAGGGCGCGGAGGCCGGCCGCTACTCGAACGACAACATCTGGGCGGTGCGGGTGCTGTCGATGGAGCCCAACAGCCACCGCAGCTACGGACCCAACGAGGGCCGCCGTTTTCACAGTCACGCCGGCGAACGGTTGCGCATTCTGGGCGAGATCCCGCTGCGCAAGAGCGACGGCGGGGGCGGCGAGCTTCTCGACCCCGAAGGCAACCCCGACACCAGCTTCCTGGCCAAGCTTCCGGCCGACACTCCCTTCACCTTTCAGACCCTCGATCGCAACGGCATGGTGCTCAACATGGCGCAGACCTGGCACCAGGTACGCCCCGGCGAGATGCGGGTCGACTGCGGCGGCTGTCACGCCCACAGCCAGCAGCCGCTGGCCTTCGCCGGCACCGCCGCCTCGAGGTCCGACTACCAACCCTTCGATCTGTCGAAGGTGACCCCGCTGGTCACCGCGCACGGCGGCGAGCCCGCCCTCGAGGTTCGCGACGGGAGCGTGGTCAACATCGAGTTCTACCGCGATATCCGGCCGATCCTCGAGCGCAGTTGCGTCTCCTGCCACAGCTCGCGAGTCGATTCGCCGCCGGCCAGCCTGGTGCTCGACGACCGGAGCCTCCACGACGGCCTGCCGGGCGACTACGCTCGCCTCGCCGAGGACCGCCACGCACGCTGGGGCCGGCCGCCGGTGATCCGCGGCGGCAAGTGGCGTGGACCCAACGCATCGCGCTACGTTCGCAAGTTCCAGAGCCGGCGGAGCCTGTTGATCTGGAAGATCTTCGGTGAGCGGCTCGACGGCTGGACGAACCGAGATCACCCCACCGAGTCGGTGCCGGGCCAGGCGGCGACGCTCCCCACCGGCGCCCACCCGAACGACGCCGACATCGACTTCGACGGCGTCGCCTGCCCGCCCCCCGGCTCCACTCCGCCGCTGAGCGAGGAAGAGAAGCGCGCTTTCGCCCGTTGGATCGATCTGGGCGCGCCGATCGACCTCGACGGCGCCGACGGCTTGGGCTGGTACCTCGACGACCTGCGACCGACCCTGAACGTCGATCTGCCCCGCCCCGGCCTCAATCGTGAGCCGGTAGAGCGCCTGCGCCTCGGCTTGAGCGACGGCTACAGCGGCATCGACCGCGACAGCCTGAGGGTGACCGCCGACTTCCCCGTCGCCGGCCGCGAGCCGGGCAGCGACCTGGCCGACCTGGCGCGCGAGACCGCCGACGGCGTGCTCGAGATTCCGCTGACCGAGCCGCTGCCGCCACTCGACCGCGCCCGCTTGACCGCCGTGGTGTACGACCGCGCGGGCAATCGGCGTCAGGTCGACCGCGTCTTCGCCACGGCGCCGAAGATGACCCGCAGCTTCACGCTCGCACGCACGCTCGACGCGCCCGGGGGCCGGGTGCTGGGCAAGCAGGACGGCACGTGCCCATCCTGTACCGGCGCCGAGGTCCGGCTGGCGCAAGAGCCTCCCCGGAGGCGGCAGCGGCGGGAGGGCGCACGGGTCGTCACCGTTGCCGCACGCCCGCGGGTCCACCAGCTCAACCCGGTCCCGGCGACCGACCACGACGAGAGCCAGACGCCGCCGGGCGGCGAGCTCCTGGTGGATCGCTTCGAGCGCGAGAACTCGAACCGCCTGGGCAAGGCGTGGTCCGAGGTCGAGAGCCACTCCAAGGTGCACCTGGAGGCCGAAAGCGTCGTTTTCGAGCCGATGGACGACCCCTACCGCCCGATGATCTCGGGCAGCTTCGAGCGCCAGCAGGCCGGCAAGCTGATCTGGGAGTTCGAGCTCGACTTCCAGCGCACGGGCCCGGAGAGCACCTACTCTTTCTGGATGCAGCTCGGCTCCGCGGCCGACATGCGCGACGACGATCCGACCGC
>JAHEKO010000038.1:8123-15647 GCA_024638355.1 Acidobacteriota bacterium | reverse complement strand
AGCTCGCCGAGTTGGCTAGAGACTCCTCGGCAAAGGCCCCGCCGCTGCTGGTCGTCGCCAGGCTGGGCGCGAAGGGGCGGTCTTCGCCGTAGAGATAGCTGTAGTCCTCGGGTAGCTCGTTGACGTACTCGGCGCCGCCGTAGCCCGCGGTCAGTCCGCCGACCGCCAGGCCGCAGACGAGCAGACCGGCAAGCGGCGCGACCGCCGCCGGCCGGAAGGTGCGCGGCGCCACCTTGTGGCGGATGCGGAAGGCCACGAGCAGGATGTGCGGCAGCGCGAGTGCCAGAAGGGCATAGGTCGAGTAGAGGTGGACGTTCCGCCACCACGGCGACATGCGCAGGGCGAAGAGCCCCTGCCAGGTGACCACCAGGCCCGAAAGGAGGCAGAGGAGAAAGGCCGCCGCGGCGATGTAGCCCAGCAGCACCACGTCGGACATGCCGTAGCGCTTGTAGTCCACCCAGTGGACCCATGCGTACCAGACGAGCGGCGCGAGGGTCAGGAGGCCGACGATCGTGTGCACCAGGACGGTCCACTCCACCGCCGCGT
This sequence comes from Acidobacteriota bacterium, assembly GCA_024638355.1. GTDB lineage: Bacteria > Acidobacteriota > Thermoanaerobaculia > Multivoradales > JAHEKO01 > JAHEKO01. Next base: position 15,101 of record JAHEKO010000038.1, on the reverse strand, counting down.
GGAAGGGTGCAAACGTGATCACCAGTCCCGACGCGGCGAGGACGGTCAGGGCCGCCATCGAGACGAGGGTTATCCGCGATTTCCAGCCGCTCTTCGCATCATCTATTGGCATGGGAGCCTTCCCTCCTCACCGTCCGCGGTTTCCGGGGGCCCGGTCCGAGCCGGTGCCGCGGCGTCGCACTTGGGGGGGAGCAGGCTCCCGGCAGACGGTTCTCTGACGATGAGTGAAGAACGGGGATCTCTCACACACCCGTGTGGGCGGGATCGGTCCCAACCTGAAAGGGTGGGGGTGGCCCGGAGGCCGCGACTACTCCTGCTCGACCCAGGTGTTGATCGACATGGTCTCGGTCATGGAATCGCTCCAGATGAAGGCGTCGTTCCAGACAAAACCGTCGTTCCAGACGAACCCATCGTTCCAGATGAAGGCATCGTTCCAGACGAAGCCATCGTTCCAGATGAAGGCATCGTTCCAGACAAACCCGTCGTTCCAGACGAACCCGTCGTTCCAGATGAACCCGTCGCCCGCGAGGCTCTCCAGGTAGAACGTTCCGTCGGCAAGCTGGCGAGCCCGGCCGGCGTAGTGTTCCTGTCCGTTCAGGTCCTTGCCGACGTCGAGCCCCTTGTTGACGCAGCCGACCTCGGTGCCGTAGACCGCCTCGTAGGCGTCGACCAGGCCGGCGCCCTGCTGGAAGACGGAGTACGCCAGGTTGCCGGAGCTGTCCACCGCGGGACGCGCCGCGGCCATGAGCCGGCACTTCACATCGTCCGGGCCGAGTGCCGGCTCGGCCTCGAGCAGCAGCGCGGCGACGCCGCTCACCACCGCCGCGGCCTGCGAGGTGCCCGACATGGTGAAGTAGTAGGAGAAGTCGTTGTAGTACTCGTTGTGGTCGAGCACCAGGCGGGAGGCGTCCGGCATGACGCCCTTGATGTGCCCGCCGGGAGCCACGATCTCGGGCTTGACGAAGCCCTCGTAGGTCGGTCCGGCGGCCGAGAACGAGGCCAGGAAGTCATCGTCGCCGCCCCGCCGGCCGTTGGTGTAGTTGTCCGACATGGCACCGACGGTGATGATGTACGGATTGTTGCCGGGCACTCCGATGGACAGGGCGTGAGGTCCGGTATTGCCGGCCGACGCGACGACCACGATGCCCGCCTGCCAGAGGCGCATCACCGCCTGGTTGAGAGGATCTTCCCAGTAGTGCGAGCGCGGCGTCGCGCTGAAGGAGAGGTTGACGACGTCGATACCGTACGAGTCCTTGTTGCTGAGGATCCAGTCGAGGCCGCGGATGACGTCGGCGTAGGTGCCGTTTCCCATCGCGTCGAAGGCCTGGACGGATACCAGGTCGACGCCCGGGGCGATACCGTTGAAGAGCCCCTTGCGCTCGGTCGCCGCGCTGCTCGCGATGATCGACGCGACGTGCGTACCGTGGCCGCTGCCGTCGCTGCCGTAATAGAAGGTCCCCTCGTTGCCGAGCGGCCAGTAGGCGTCGTTCTTCGCGTCGTAGCTGGCCAGGGTACGCCAGCGGCCCGCGGGGTCGTAGTTCAGCCGGCCTGAGTTCCACATGCCGGTGTCGAGCACCGCGACCGTCACACCGGCGCCGGTGATGCCCTCGGCGTGAAGGCGATCCGCTCCGACGAGCTTCGGATAGACCGTGTCTTCGATCGAGGCGCCGCCGCTGCCGCCGCCGGAGTCGTCACCACCGCCGCCACCGCCGCCACCACCGCCACCACCGCCCTTGCCGCCGCCCTTACCGGCGATCTCGACTCCCCGATCCTCGAAGATCCGCACTGCCGGCCGACTTCGACGGAGCTCTCGCAGCTGAGCAAGCGTCAACCGCGCGCCGACGGCGTCGATGATGTCGAGGCGGTGCGAGACGGTGCCGCCCGCGCTCTCGACCGCGCCCGCGACCCGATTCACGTCATCGCCCTGCACGATGTAGGTCTGCCGCGAGACGCTCCCCGGCTCGGGCGACAGGCCCAACGCCGTCACTCCCAAGACCGCGGCGAGCGCCGCGTTGATCCACCTACCTCGAAGCTTGGCTTCTTGCATGTGACACTCCGCTTTTCACGGCGGCTCGAACCGCCGTACCCGACCCTCCGGAGCAGCAACCCCCATACCATCGACCACCGACGATGCGCGGCCGCGGGAAACACCGGTAAATGCTGGAGAAACCGGCGATGAGCGGCGAGGGCGCGAAAGAAACGGCGGCCGCGATATGCCTCGGGCCGCCACTTCTTCGGGCGCAGGCACGAAAAAGCCCGCGCCGAAGCGCGGGCTGCGAAACGGCCGATTGCAGATTCTGTTACTTGCTGGGCCAGGACGACCAGACCGTGCAGGCACCGGCGCTGTCGATCGGCTGCAGCACCTGGAGAAGACCCGGATACTCGGCATTCATCACGGCGAGCGGCGGCGGCCCGAAGTGCCCGAGACCGAGCGAGTGCCCCCACTCGTGCAGGGCGTCGGACTCGACGTCGAACTGCGGCAGATTCACGTCGATGCCCCAGTCGAGGCCGTCGTTGAAGTAGACCTCGTTCAAGGCCGTGTCGAGGCGGTTGTCGCCGTTGACGTCGGTGGGCTCGTCGGTGATCGGATCCCTGAAGATGAGCGTGATCGAGAAACCGATATCGCCCTCGCCGAAGAAGGGCGGCCCGGCCGGGAACCAACCCGCTTGCACGACGTCCGCCTGGAACGGATCGCCGATCAGCGTCGGGTCGCCGAGCAGGATGCCGTCGAAGATGGTGATGTCGGTGCCGGGGTCGGCGCGCTTCTCGATCGACACGTCGCTCAGGCAGCCGTCCGCATTCCAGCTCTCCGCCGCCCGGTCGATCGCTGCCTCGGCCGCGACCGGCGACACGCCGCTGCTGGTGCCGGCGGCACTCTGGTCGACGATGTAGGTCAGGTCGGTACCCTGCGCCTCCCGGCGCGTGTCGTTCGGCACCCAGCGAAACTCCTGAGCGTGAACGCGGAACGACGGCCGTCCCTGGCCGATGGTGTAGCAGTCGATCTGCTCGATCGCCACGTTCCAGCCGGCCGCGGCCAGGTCGGCGTTCGCCTGCTGGACGAGGGCCGACATCTCCTCGTCGCTCAGGTTGCACAGTCCGGCGGCCCAACTCGTCGTCGCGAACGCCGCGATCACGAGGCCGACCCCCAGCGAGCGAAGTCTCCCCCTCGCTAACTTCATGACACCCTCCTTTTTCCGGTGCGCCGGCCTCGCGCGCAAACGCGACAACCCGCTACACCCCTAGCAAAACAAGAAAAGAAAAACCAACCAGGCCTCTATATAGCTCGGACGACTCCCCGAGCGCTATCCGATGCGCGCATTTCCATGTGGCGATGTCGCTATGGGCCCGGGCCGTCCTGGAGCGAAACCGTCTCCCGATGGGGAAACTCCCTGGCCAGCACCTCGAGGCGGGCATAGCGCGCTTTGCAGCCGGCGATCACTTCGGCGAGGTCGACCTGCCAGGCGGGGAAGCGGCCCTGGCGCTCGAAGTAGCCACCCGGGTCGATCCACGAGGGCCTCTCGTTGATCCGGTAGCGGGTCCCGTCCCACACCTCGTAGAGCGGAAAGAGGCCGCTCGCGACGGCGATCCTGACCAGCTCTATCGAGTCGGCGGGATCCGACTTCCAGCCCGCGGGGCAGGGCGAGTGGATGAGCAGGAAGCGGGTGCCCTCGAGCCCGAGCGCGGTCTCGAGCTTGCGCGCGAAGTCGTCGGGATGCGCTACCGAGAGGGTCGCGGCGTAGGGAATGCCGTGGGCGGCCATGATGGACATGATGTCCTTCTTGCCCTCGGCCTTTCCCGACGGCGTGGTGGTGGTGCGCGCGCCGTGCGGCGTGGCCGAGGAGCGCTGGCCGCCGGTGTTGCCGTAGATCTCGTTGTCGTAGCAGATGTAGATCAGGTTCTCGTTGCGCTCGGCGGCGGCCGACAGGGTGGCGATCCCGATGTCGTAGGTGCCGCCATCGCCCGCCCAGCAGATGACCTGCCCATCGTCTCCATTCAGGTCGCGCACGCTCGCCAGGCCCGAGGCGAATGCCGGCGCCGAGGCGAAGGTCGAGGCCGCTACCGGCACGCCGTAGGCGGTCGTCGGATAGCCGCCGGCGGTGACGATGCCGCAGCACGCGGGAATGACGAGCATGCACCGCTCGCCGGCGCGCTCCAGGGCGCGGCCGAGCAGGGTCAGGCCGATGCTCATGCCGCAGCCACCGCAGTTGGTGTTGCCGGGGCGCAGCAGGCACTCGTCGCTGCAAGGTACGTGAAGGTTCTCGTCGGCGAGGATGCTCATCAGTGGGCCTCCCCCGAGGTTTCCACGCCCAGCCAGATCGGCGCGGCCGGCTCCCGCCGGACGGTGATGTCCGAGACGATCTCCTCGACGATCTCCGGGGTGACGTCGCCACCGCAGAGACCGGTCAGATACCCCTGTATCAGGAGGTCGTCGCGCCGCCCCTGGAAGGCTCCCCGGATGTCCTGCCAGAAGATGCCGCCCACGCCGGCGCCGTAGTTGCGATCGAGCACCGCCAGCTTGCGCGCCGATCGGCAGGCATTGCGCAGCGCGGCCTCCGGGAATGGGCGGTAGAGCTTCGCTTTGATCAGCCCGAGCCGCTCGCCGCGGGCGCGGCGCCGCCGGACGACCTCGCGCGCGGTGGTCGCGATGCTGCCCGACGCGATCAGCACGGCCTCCGCGTCTTCGACCTCGTAGGCGTCGATCGCGTCGCCCGGATCGCGCTCGAACACCTCCGCGAAGCTCCGCCGGCACTCCTCGAAGACCTCCGGCACCCGGGCCATGGCGCGGTCGATCTCGAAGCGCTGCTGGGCCGACTCCTGCGGCCAGGTCAGCCCGCCGATGGTCTTCGGCTCCTCGTGCCGCAGGCGGTGCGGCAGCTCGAGCCGCGGCAGGTACCGGTCGACCTGCTCCTGAGCGGGCAGCGACGCCTCGCTCGTAGTGTGCGACATGACGAAAGCGTCCATGGCCACCATCACCGGCAGCAGGATCCGCCGATCCTCGGCCAGGCGAAAGGCGACGAGCGTGGTGTCGAGCACCTCCTGGTTCGTCTCGCAATAGAGCTGGATCCAGGGCAGGTCGCGCAGCATCAGGGTGTCGCCCTGATCGACCCAGATGTTCCACGGCGGGCCGAGGGTGCGGTTGACCGCCACCATGACGATGGGCAGCCGGTAGAAGCCGGCGACCATGACGTTCTCGGTCATGTACGCGAGGCCGTTGGACGAGCTCGCGGTGAACGCCCGGGCGCCGCCGAGCGCCGCGCCGATCGACACGCCCATCGCGCTGTGCTCGCTCTCCACCGGCACCACGCGCCCCTTGGTGAACGGGAAGCTGGCGACCCGCTCGACGATCTCGGTCTGCGGCGTGATCGGGTAGATGCCGCAAACGGCGCCGCGCGCCTCACGATTGGCTTCGCCGGCGAGGCTCAGGGCGTAGCCGGCGGCTTGGTTCCCGGTGACCAGTTGGATCGACATGGCTTGTTTCCTCGGCCTCGTCTACAGATGGCTCATGAAGATGACGTCGCGCGGGCACTCGGCGGCGCAAACCCCGCACCCCTTGCAGAAGGAGTAGTCGAAGACGAACTCGTGGCCCACCCGCTTGAGGACGCCCTCCGGGCAGTAGGTCACGCAGCGGTCGCACTCGTTGCAGCCGCCGCACGACAGGCAGCGCCGCGCCTCGTTCGCGTCGGCCAGGCCGGTGTGGACCTCGTCGAAGCTCGATATGCGCTGCCACGGCATCTTGTGGCCCCCGGGCTCGGCCGCCGTGCGCTCGAAGAGATGCATGCGCATCGCCTCGGGGCGCACCACCTGGTCGCTCCAGACATCGACCGGCCGCCGCACCCGCTCCGCCGCTCGATCGGCAAAGAGCTCGCCGCTCATCGTCTCGTGAATATGAAGCGCGGCCCGTCGCCCGCTACCGATGGCCGCGGCCACCGTTCCCTCCCGCGTCGCCAGGTCGCCGATCGCGTAGACCGGCGTCTCGAGCAGCCCGATCAGCTTGCGCTCTTCGCGCACCTCCGTGCCCTCCGGAAAGACCGTCAGATCGGGCGACTGCCCGAGCGCCAGGATCACCCGGTCGCACGGCAGATCGAACTCCGAGCCTTCGACCTCAACCGGCCGCCGCCGGCCCGACTCGTCCGCCTCGCCGAGCTCCATCCGGCGGCAGGTGAGCACCCACTGCTTTTCGCCGGAACCGGCGCCGTTCTCGCAAATCGACACCGGCTGGGTCAGGAACTCGATCTCGACGCCCTCTTCGATCCCCTGGTCGATCTCCTCCGGGATCGCGGGCATCTCGAGCCGCGTGCGCCGGTAGACGATCCTCACCTCCTCGGCGCCCAGCCGCAGCGCCGAGCGCGCGGCATCGAGAGCGGTGTTGCCGCCACCGACCACGACCACGGTCTCGCCGTCGACCCGCACCGCGTCGCGGTGAGAGCGCTCGAGAAAGTCGATGCCCTGGACGACGGCGTCGGTCTCGGCGGTACCGAGACGCAGTCTGCGCAGCTCCTGGAGGCCGGTGGCGACCAATACCGCGTCGTGGCGACTGGCGAGCCCGAGCAGCTCACGGCGGTCGATGCGCGCGTCGGTTCGGCTCTCCACCCCCAGATCCAGAATGCGGCCGATCTCGCGATCGACCACGGCGTCGGGCAGCCGGTACTCGGGAATGCCGCTCTTGAGCAGACCGCCGATCTCGTCGCCCGCCTCGTAGAGGGTCACGCGGTAGCCGAAGCGCGCCAGGTGATAGGCGGCGGTCAGCCCGGCCGGTCCCGAGCCGACGATCGCGATTCGCTCGGAGCGGCGCTCGGCGGGCTCGATCTGGCAGCGGCCGTGATCGGCGGCGTAGCGCTCGAGGTCGCGTACGTTGACCGCCCCGTCGAGCTCGATGCGGTTGCAGTTCTCCATGCACGGCGCCGGGCAGACGCGGCCACAGACCCCCGGCAGCGGCGAGGTGGCGAGCAGCACCGCGAGCGCCTCGTCGACGCGATC
>JAHEKO010000038.1:1478-8023 GCA_024638355.1 Acidobacteriota bacterium | reverse complement strand
CCGCCCCGTCGAGCTCGATGCGGTTGCAGTTCTCCATGCACGGCGCCGGGCAGACGCGGCCACAGACCCCCGGCAGCGGCGAGGTGGCGAGCAGCACCGCGAGCGCCTCGTCGACGCGATCACGCCCCAGCTCCTGCAGAAAGCCGCGCACGTCGTTGCCGGCCGGGCAGACGTGATTACAGGGCGCCACCTGCTGCTGACGTTTCGGCTGATGCACCGCCCACTGGCCGGTGCGGATCCCGGGCAGCCGGACGGCGCCCTCCTCGAGGAAGCGCGCGAGGGTCGGTGCCGGAGCGGCGGTCTCGGGCTCCGCCACCCTCGCTTCCAGAACTCCGGTGTCGGTGCGGGTCGCGTCCCACGCTTCGGTCGCCGCCGCCACGTTGGGCCCCTGGAAGCCGAGGCTCTCGAGCGCCTCGATCAGGCGCTCCAGCTCGAGCCCCAGCGCCCGCGCCACCGTCCCCGACAGCGCCGTGTTGACGATCGGCAGGCTTTTCGTGCCCAGCTCGTGCCGCCTGGCGATCTCGGTGGCGTCGACCGTGGCGATCCGGAACTCGGGGAAACGCTCGCGGAACGCCGCGGGATCTTCCGAGCTGTTCAGAATCAGCCAGCCACCCCGCTTCAGTCCGGCGGCGAGCGCCGGACCGATCAGGGTCGGGTCGAGGACCACGACGTGGTCGGGCTCGTAGATCAGATTCCTGTTGCGAATCGGCTCGGTCGAGAAGCGGCAGAAGGCCTGGATGGGAGCACCCGAGCGCTCGGCGGCGTAGAGCCCGAACGCCTGCACCGAGTCCCCTTCGAGAAAGCGAGCGCTGGCGATGATCTTCGCCAGGGTGACACCACCCTGGCCTCCTCGCCCGTGGATCCGGATTTCGACCATTGGCGCCTCCATCAGACCCCTCCCCGACCCTGCTGAGGAGCCCAGTCGATGATGGAGGCGCACTACCCTTCGGGAAATACCCCCGGGGGCGGCAACCCCCCCACCCGGCCGGTACGTGCGAGCCAAGTGCCGGGGTGTTTTGGCGAGCGTCGCGATTCCCTAGCCTGAGCCTGGAAGCCCAGCCCGGACGATCCACGAGCACTGTCTACGCCGGCCGCACTTCCATGAGGGACGTTTCGCAGACTTCGGCGAGGAGATGCGCGTGCCCGACGCGAGAGAAAAGGTCGCCGTATTCGGCATCGGCAGTCTCCTCATGGGAGACGACGGCATCGGGCCATGGGCCATCCGCCGTTTGGAGGCCCGCTTGGTCTTCCCGCCGGAGGTGCGCGTCGCGGACCTCGGAACTCCCGGACCGGAGCTGGTCGAGAGCCTGATCGGGCTCGAGGCCCTGATCGTGATCGACAGCGTTCACGCCGACGCCGAGCCCGGAGAGGTCCTCTTCTTGCGCCGCCCCGAGATCCTGCGCACCCCTCGAGAGGATTGCCCGCTGGCGCACCAACCGCGCCTCCGCGACGCGCTCATCTCGGCCGACCTTCACGGCGACGGACCGAAAGAAGTACTCCTGATCGGCGTCGTACCCCATCACGTCGAGCTCTCGACCGAGCTCTCGAGGCGCGTCCGGCGCGCCCTGCCGCGGATCGAGCTCGAGGTGGTGGAGGAGCTGGTGCGGCTCGGCCACCCGGCGCAGCCGCTCGACGTGCTGGTCGAGGCGGCGACCTGGTCGCGAATCGGGTGCGGCTGAGCGCCAGCTCAGATCATCGGCGTCGGGATGTCGCCCCAGATCACGTGGTCCGGCGGTTCCGACGTTCCGATCACTTGGCCCGCCGCGATGTCCACCCGCACGATGAGAATCGGATCCCGACCGTGGGCTCGGGTGACGATCCGGCGGCCGGTCGCTTCGCCGTGGAGCCGGGCTCGAGTGAAGAGCACCTTGTAGAGGTCTCGGTCGAACTCCCCCGTGTGGTGGCCGCCGCCGACCTCACGGATCTCCTGCTCGGTGTGGAGCGGCAGATCCGGCAAGAACCAGTCGATCGGCACCACGTAGACCACGAATCTCGCCTCGTCGCCCGCGGCGGCGATTCGCGCCCCGAGCTCTGCGGCCGTGGTCGCGATCTCGTAGGCGGTCTCGAGCTCCTCCGCGCTCAGGATCGCCGGCGACAGCACGGCCGTCCGCTCGGTGTAGAGCGCGCTGACCCGGTCGAGCGAGTAGGACCTCAACAACAACGCCAGGCCGAGACCGATCGCCAGAGTCAGCGCCGCGCCCGCCGCGATCCGCAGAGGCCGGATCGGAGCGCCGTCGTCAGCCTCCCGTCGCCACAGCCGGGGGAGGATGCGGCCCGTCTTCGCCATGTACTCCCGGTAGCTGTCGCCGTAGAGCGCCAGGCATCTCTCCTCCTCCCAGCGCGCGAGCAGGTAGTAGATGAAGATCATCGCCAGGTAGCTGAGCAGTACCAGAAAGCGCGGCCATATCAGGACGACCCCGAAGCCCAGCACCGCCAGCGCCAGGTACTGGGGATGGCGGATCCAGCGGTAGAGGCCGCCGGTCACCGCGCCGCGGCGCAGCAGCTTGCCGCCGTAGATCTGCACCGCGCCGACCAGGAAGACGACGATGCCGAGGCCGGCAAGTCCGAACCCGACTCCCTTCAGCGAGTCGAGGAACGGGCTGGTGGTGGCCGAAAAGTGCGGCAGGAAGAAGCCGGTCAGCCAGGCGCTCGCCGGCAGGGCGTGAAAGACGTTGAGGACCGGGCCGTACGCGGCGTAGAAGTGAAGCGCGAACGGGCTGATCATGAACAGGAACTCGAGCACCACGAAGAGGTAGAACGCCCAAAGGGCGGGTTTCCAGGCTTCGCGGCGTCCGTTCATGGTGGCCTCCCTACTCGTAGGTACGCCGGCGCCCCGAGGTTATTTCCGGCATCCCGGAGAGGGAGCGGTAACCTCGGGAGGCATGCCCGGACGGCCCGCGGTTCTCAGCTCGCTCCTCTATCTGTGGGCGTCGCCGACCAGCCTGGTCGGTCTGCTGGCGTTTCTCGGTTGCAAGATCGGCGGGGCGCGCGCGGCGGTGATCGACGGCGTGCTCGAGGTCCACGGTCCAGGCATCCGGCGCCTGCTCGCCGCCCTGCCGGTCCGGTTCCAGGTCCAGGCGATCACCCTCGGCCACGTCGTGCTCGGCCGAGATCGACTGGCGCTCGAGCGCACGCGGGTGCACGAACGGGCGCACGTGGAGCAGTGCCAGCGCTGGGGCCCCGCGTTCCTTCCCGCCTACCTGCTGGCGAGCGCCTTCGCCTGGGCCGCGGGCGGCCACTTCTACCTCGACAACGTCTTCGAGCGCCAGGCGCGGGCGGCCGAAGAGCCCGAGCCGACCCCGGGGTCTTCGAACCGCCGGGCGTGACCCGCAAGGGCTAGCCTGACCTTCTCACCGGCCTTCGTCGCGAGCCGGCGCAGGTGCCTGGAGGAGCGCCCTCGCCGCGTCGAGGGTGTCGGCCTCTTTCGGCTTCTTGTCGTCGCGCCACCGTGCCATGCGCGGGAAGCGCAGAGCGATCCCCGACTTGTGGCGCTTCGACTCGCGGATGCCCTCGAAAGCGATCTCGAACACCAGCTCCGGCTCGACCGCACGCACCGGGCCGAAGCGGTCGGTCGTATGGCGGCGCACGAATCGGTCGACCCGCCGGATCTCCGCGTCGGTGAGGCCGGAGTAGGCCTTGGCGATCGGCACCAGCTTGCCCTCGTGCCACACACCAAAGGTGTAGTCGGTGTAGAGAGACGCCCGCCGGCCGTGGCCCCGCTGGGCATAGATCAACACCGCGTCGAGGGTGAAGGGGTCGAGCTTCCACTTCCACCAGTCGCCGCGGCGGCGGCCGACGCCGTAGGCGGACGAGAGCCGCTTCAGCATGAGTCCTTCGGCGCTCCGCTCGCGGGCGGCGAGGCGAGCCGCCTCGAGCTCCGCCCAGTCGGCGGCGGCGACCACGGGCGAGGCGAGCACGCGGTCTGTCGCGGGCAGTGAGTCCAGAAGCCCGGTGAGCCGAGAGCGCCGCTCGCCGAGCGGCCGCGAGCGGTAGTCCTCGCCCCGCCATTCGAGCAGGTCGTAGGCGACCAGGGCGGCCGGTGCGTCGGCGAGGATCTTGGGGCCCGGCTTCTTGCGGCCGAGGCGCCGCTGGAGCACGGCGAACGGCAGCGGTCCGCCGTCCTTCCAGGCCATCAGCTCGCCGTCGATCACGCAGCCGTCGGGCAGGAGCCGCGCGCTCTCGGCGACCTCCGGGAAGCTCTCGGTGACCAGCTCCTCGCCGCGCGACCAGAGGAACACCCGGCCGCCGCGACGGACGACCTGGGCGCGGATGCCGTCCCACTTCCACTCCGCCTGCCAATCGTCGTGAGCGCCGAGCGCCGCGGGCTCGCCCTCGAGGGGGTGGGCGAGAAAGAAGGGGTACGGGCGCGACAGGTCGGCGTCCGACGTGTCGGCCGAAAAGAGCGCCTCGTAGGCCGCCGCCGTCGGCCGCCAGTTGCCGGCGAGCCGGTGCGTCAGCGTCGCGGCGTCGACCCTGGCGACGCTGGCCAGTGCCCGCACCGCCAGGCGCTTGGAGACGCCGACCCGCAAGGCGCCGGTGATCAGCTTGTTCCAGACGAAAAGCTGCCGGCGGTCGAGCTCCGCCCAGGCGGCGAGCAGCCGCTCGCGCAGCTCGTCCTCCTCCAGGGCGCGCAGGCCGAGCAGCCGCTCTTCGACCCAGAGGTGGAGCGGATCTTCGTTGGGCTGCGGCGCCGCCGGCACCAGCAGCGCGATGGTCTCCGCCAGGTCGCCGACCGCGTCGTAGCACTCTTCGAACAGCCAGTCCGGGATGCCGGCCGCCACGGCCGCCCACTGGCGGAGACGGCCCGAGGCGATGAGGCGCTTCGGCCGGCCGCCGCTCAGAAACCAGAGCGCCCAGGCCGCGTCGGCCGGCCGCGCCCGCTCGAAGTAGTCGGCCATGGCGGCGACCTTCTCGTTGGTCTTGGTCGTCGAGTCGAGCCGGTTGTAGAGCGCCGCGAACGCCTTCATCGGTCGTCGCCTTCACTCTCGAACCGCGCCGCGATCGCCCGCGCCTCGAGGCCGGCCTCCTCGAGCCAACGAACCAGCGGCTCACGGTAGCCGTGCGTGACCCACACCCGCTGGGCGCCGGTCTGCTCGATCGCCCCGATCAGCGCCCCCCAGTCGGCGTGATCGGAGAGCACGAAGCCGCGGTCGACCGAGCGCCGTCGCCGGGTGCCGCGCAGCGCCATCCAGCCGGAGGCGAACGCGGTGGAAAGCGCCCCGAAGCGGCGCATCCACGGCGTCGCGTGGGCGGAGGGCGGAGCGACGACCAGCGCCCGGCTCCAGTCGGTACCATCCGGGGCCTCGCTCACCCGCCGGGTCGGCGGCAAGGGCACCCCCGCTCCGCGGTAGTCCTCGACCAGGTTCTCGACGGCGCCGTGCGTCCAGATCGGGCCGATCGACGGATCGATCGAGGCCAGCAGGCGTTGCGCCTTACCCAGCGCGTAGGCGTAGAGGAGGCTCGCCTTACCCTGCTCCTGATTGCCGCGCCACCATGCGTGAAGCTCGTCGACCACCTCGGCCGTTTCGGGCCAGCGAAACACCGGAAGACCGAAGGTGGACTCGGTGACGAAGTGGTGGCAGGCGACCGGCTCGAAGACGGCGCAGGTGGGATCGGCCGCCGCCTTGTAGTCGCCCGAAACGACGCACACCTGCCCGCGATGCTCCAGCCGAACCTGCGCCGAGCCGAGCACGTGGCCGGCCGGGTGAAGCGAAACGCGAACGCCGTCGCGATCGACCTCGGCGCCGTAGGGCACCGCTTCGATCCGAGCTTCGGGGCCGAGCCGCCGTCTGAGCACGAGCTCGCCCTCGGCGGCGGCAAGGTAGCGTTCGCTCCCCGGCCGAGCGTGGTCGGCGTGGGCGTGGGTGAGCACCGCCCGCTCGACCGGTCGCCAGGGATCGATCCAGAAGCGACCGGCCGGGCAGAAGAGGCCATCGCGGGTGAGCTGGAGGAGCGCTTCGGTGGCGGTCATCGGGTCGGAGTGAGTCTGACAGTCGACGGATTCGCGATGTCGAGCTTCCGAGATGCGTGGAAGTTTGATTCGCGCCCCTTCGCCCCCCTTCGCCCCCCACAGGTGGGGGCGCTACCCTCGTTGGGAGCCTCGTGGCGCCTGGACAGGTGCCGGGGATTCGCCCCCCACAGGTGGGGGCGCTACCCTCGATAGGGAGCCTCGTGGCGCCTGGACAGGTGCCGGGGATTCGCCCCCCACAGGTGGGGGCGCTACCCTCGATAGGAAGCCTCGCGCCCGGACAGGTGCCGGGGCGTTGATTCGCCCCCACAGAGCCTCGTAGCGCCCGGACCCGTGCCGGGCGAACGGGTCCGCGGGGCGCGATCGCCCGGCTCGCGCAGCCGATCTGGGCGGCGGCACGAACAAAAACTCGACGCGAGCCGCTTATCCTCGACTCTCAGCGCGATCCCGGTTCGCCAGAGCTTGCCACATGCCCGAAGGTCCCGAAATCCGCCGCGCCGCCGAGCGCGTTGCCGCCGCCGTCGAAGGGCGCGTTGCCGATGACGTGTTCTTCGCCTTCGACCGGCTCAAGCCGTTC
>JAHEKO010000038.1:0-1378 GCA_024638355.1 Acidobacteriota bacterium | reverse complement strand
CAGAGCTTGCCACATGCCCGAAGGTCCCGAAATCCGCCGCGCCGCCGAGCGCGTTGCCGCCGCCGTCGAAGGGCGCGTTGCCGATGACGTGTTCTTCGCCTTCGACCGGCTCAAGCCGTTCGAGACGGTCCTCACCGGTCGCGCCGTCGAGGAGGTGACGAGCCGCGGCAAGGGCATGTTGACGCGTTTCGAAGGCGGTCTCGCCGTCTACACCCACAACCAGCTTTACGGACGCTGGTACGTCATGCGCAACGGCCGCATGCCGAAGACAGGCCGTCAGCTGCGCTTCGCGATCGAGGCCGGCGACCGCCGGGCCCTTCTCTACTCGGCCTCCGAGATCGAAGTTCTCGATGCCGAGGCCGAGCGCAGCCATCCGTTCCTGAGCCGCCTCGGTCCGGATGTGCTGTCGCAGGCGCCGTCGGCGGACGACCTGACCCAGCGTCTCGCCGACCCGCGATTTCGAGGCCGGCAGCTCGGCGCGCTGCTCCTCGACCAGGGTTTCGTCGCGGGACTCGGCAACTACCTGCGCGCGGAGATCCTGTTCGAGGCCCGCGTGCACCCGCGGCGGCGGGCGGCCGACTGCTCCGGGCAGGAGCTTCGGAGACTCGCCGAGCGGATCATCGCGCTCACCCGCCGAACCTATCGGACCCGCGGCATCACGCTGCCGCCGTCGCGGGTGGCCGAGCTCAAGGCCGCCGGCGTTCCCCGATCGCGCCACCGCTTCTGGGTCTACGGGCGCGACGGATCCGCGTGCCGCCTCTGCGGCGACGATCTTGCCGTGGAGGCGGTGGGAGGGCGCAAGTGCTACTGGTGCCCCTCCTGCCAGTCGAAGAACGGCGGCGCCGGCCGCGAGCGGAGCGACAGCTCTTGAGCCTCGACGCGATCTTCGAAGCGCTACCGCAGCCGGTGGCCGAGCGGGTGCGGCGAGTATCCGAGCCCGGAGCCTCGGGGGGCGATCACGTCTTCTATTGGATGCACCACGCCGCGCGCGGCCACGAGAACCCGGCCCTCGACGCCGCGATGGTCGCCGCCGCGGCGCTCGATCTTCCGCTGCTGGTCTACCAGGGGCTGGGCGGCCGGCATCGCTTCGACAACGACCGCCATCACACGTTCATTCTCGAAGGCGCCCGCGACGCGCGCGAAGAGCTCGAAGCGCGAGGACTCGTGCACGCTTTCTGGCTGGGGGACGAGCGCGGGCATTCGACGCCTCTGGCCAGCCTCGCCGCCGAGGCGGCCCTGGTGGTGACCGAGGACTTCCCCGCGCCGCCCTTTCCGCGTTGGACCGAGCGCCTCGCCGCGAAGAGCTCGGCGCCGATCTGGGCCGTCGACACCACCTGCGTGGTTCCGATGCGCCTGGTCGGCCGCGCGCACGACCGCG
>JAHEKO010000408.1 GCA_024638355.1 Acidobacteriota bacterium | reverse complement strand
GTTCTCGTCCGCGGTTCCGCTGCTCTTCTTCATCGGCTGGGCGATCGCCATATGCGTCGGCGGCGCGCCGGACGAGAAGGGCCTGATTCTCGGCGCGGTGATCGGCATCGTGATCGGGATGTTCCTGTGCCGCGACAGGTGGGAGGTCTACGCCAAGGAGGTCATGAACGGCATGGCCAACCCGATCGCGGCGGTGACGATCATCGCCTGGTTCTGGGCCGGAATGTTCGCCCAGGTGTTGCGGGCCGGGGGGCTGGTCGACGGGCTGGTCTGGCTGGGCGGGGCCTCGAACGCCACGGAGGGCGTATTCGTCGGCGCCACCTTCCTGCTCGCCGCGGTCTTCTCCTCGGCGGTCGGCACCGGCTACGGCACGACGGTGGCGTTCAGCACCTTGATGTTCCCCGCCGGCCTGATCATGGGCGCCGATCCGGTCTGGCTGTTCGCGGCGATCCTCTCGGGCGCCGCCTTCGGCGACAACCTGGCTCCGGTGTCGGATACCACCGTGGTGTCGGCGACCACCCAGGAGACCGACATTCCGGGCGTGGTCCGCTCGCGGTTCAAGTACGCGATCGTCGCCGCGCTGCCGGCTCTGGTGCTGCTCACCGCGCTCGGCGGCGGCGGCTCCGTCGACCGCTCCCGCGCTGCCGAGCTGCTCGGCGAGGCGGCCTCGCCCGCGGGCCTCGCGCTTCTCGCGCCCTTTGCGCTGGTGATCTTCCTCGCGCTCTCCGGAAACCACATCCTGGTGACGCTGACCTGGGGCATCCTGGCGTCGATCGCCATCGGCCTGCCCCTCGGGCTGCTCACCCCTTCCGACATCATCTCCTTCGACCTCGAGCGGAAGCTGGTCGGCGGCGCCCTGGTGGACGGCATCGCCGGCTATCTGGCGATGTCGATCCTGATCCTGCTGATCATCGCCGGCAGCCACATCATGCGGCGGGGCGGCGCGATGGACTCGCTGATCGAGTCGCTGATCTCGATCATCCACACCTCGGTGGCGCGCGCCGAGGTGATCATCTGGAGCATCGTCTTCTCGCTCAACGTGTTCATCACCATCAACACCGCCGCTGAGATCACCGCGGCGCCGGTGGTCTCGCGGCTGGGCAAGCGCTTCAAGCTCCACCCCTACCGGCGCGCCAACTTCCTCGACGCGGTGACCTCGGCGCTCGGCTACATCTTTCCCTGGGGCGGCGGCGTGCTGATCGGCTACCAGACGATCCGCAACCTCGAGTCGCAGTACGACTTCGTGACCGCGGTGTCGCCTACCGAGGTCTGGCCGTACGTGCTGCACGGCTGGTTTCTCGCCCTGGTGATGCTGATCGCGGCGATCACCGGCTTCGGCCGCACCTACGAGGCGGCCGACGGCTCGGAGACCCGAACGCCGCCGGGTAGCAAAGGCTAGCCGGCCCGTCTCACCCGCCGTCCGGCGTACGTCTCGGCGGCGTCTCGCTCGAGCAGCCTGAGGAAGGCCTCGACGACGGCTGGATCGAACTGCGTTCCAGCCTGGCGACTGAGATGCCTCCTGACCTCGTGCTCGTCGACCGCCGCACGGTAGGGACGAGGTGAGCACAGGGCGTCGTAGGAGTCGACCACGGCGAGCAGACGGGCCAGCGGATGAATCTCCCCGCCGGCGAGGCCGCGCAGATAGCCGCTGCCGTCGTACCACTCGTGGTGCTGCCGGACGATCGGCAGGGTGTCGGCGAGGCTGGGGACCGGTTCGAGTATCTCCGCTCCGATCTCGACGTGCCGCTGCACCAGTCGCCGCTCTTCCGCGCCGAGCTGCGACGGCTTGTTCAAGACGTTCGAGTCGACTCCGATCTTGCCGATGTCGTGCAGCAGCGCCCCGCGCTCGAGGGTGTCGAGCTCGTCCTTCGGCAGTCCCATCGCGGTGCCGAGGCGCACCGCGAGCCGCGCTACCCGCTCGGAATGGCCGGCCGTCCATTCGGAGTTGGCGTCGATGGTCCTGGCGAGCGCCGACAGAGTGCCCATGCTGAGCTCTTCGAGCTCCTCGACCAGTGCGGCCTTCGACAGAGCCTGGGCGACCTGATCGGCGAGCTGGCGAATCGGGCCGAGGTCCTCCAAGCCGACGGCCGAGTCGTCCGCCACCCCCGCCGCGATCATTCCGAGCACCCTCTCCTCGAGCACCACCGGCACCACGACGACGCGCTCGATCCGGCGGCTCCGAAGCCGCGAGAGAAACGTCGGTAGCGGTTCCGAACGACCCACCACCCGGATCTCCCGGTTCTGTTGCAGCCACCCCAGCTCCCCGGCGTCGAGCCGGCGGCTCACCGGCTCGTCGAGCCCCCGCGGGCGCCAGCCGTAGCTGGTGAGGCGTGCAGGCTCCTCGCCCTCGAACAGCGTGAGCTGTGCCGACCGGCAGGGCAGCAGCCCCCCGAGGCGGCTCAGCATCGCCTCGGCGACCTCGTGACGACGAAGCGCCGACAGCAGCGAGCTCTGGATTCCGCTCAGGGTGGTGAGCGACTCGAACTGGACCCCGAGCCGATGCGCCATACGGTTGAACGAGCCTGCCAGCTCTTCGAACTCGTCCCGGCTCGAGACCTCCACTCGCGACGAAAAGTCGCGCTGGGCGATGTTCTTGGTTCCGGCGCGCAACAGCTCGAGCGGCCGGAGCCGCCGCCGAATCTGGCGAATGCTCAGCAGCAGGACGATCCAGAGGGTGATCAGCACGATCGGCACGAACGACCGGCGGAAGTCGCGGAGCGGACCGCCGATCCTCGACTGAGCCTCGCTCAGGAGGACCGTGAAGCCGTCGCTACCGTACAGATCCCGGAGATCCAGCGTTCGGTAGTGCGCCAGATGGCGCTGCCCGCCCCGCGACCAGGCCAGCTCGCCGATCGCCTCGTCGAGCATGCGCGCGCGCACGTCGGTGTGGAGCCGCGCGGGGCTCCCCGAGGAGCAGAACAGGGTGAGATCGAGCTCGGCTTGCACCAGGCACAGCTCGGTCAACGGCGGCAGGGAGTTCTCTCGGTACGAGCCCCACCAGAGGTAGTCCGCATCGATCTCGCTCCACAACTCGGTCGGCGCCTCGGCCGCGGCGGCTCGAGCCAGGAGAATCCGAGTCCCCGCCCGGCCCCGATGCAGAACCAGCAGCGAGCGGCCGTCGGCCAGGTGCTGGCGCGCCGCGGGCGAGAGCGGCGGCCGCTCGACCACGCCGCCCAGCAGCTTCCGCTCCGAGCCCGCGGTGAACCAGGAGAGCTTGCTGAACCGAAGGCTGATCGGGTCTTCCAGCTGCCGCGGAATCGCGAAGCCCGACGCCGGCGAGGTGCCCCCCGCCAGCAGCGCGAGCTCGCCCTCGAGCAGGGCCAAACGCTCCAGGATCGCCATCGCCTGGGACTTGGCCTGGCTCTTGAGGCGCTCTTCGCGCAGCGCGACCAGCTCTCCGCTCATCGACCGGTAGGTGACGAGCGCGAGGGTGAAGATCGGAGCCAGCGCCAGTCCGACGAAGAGAAGCAGGAGGTTCCTGCCGAACCGGCTGCGGAGAGCCGAGAGCTCGATCACGGGTCCGGCGCGCTCAGAACTTCCACGCCACTCCGATGTAGGCCCCGCCGTTCGCGCGGATGACGTCGTCGTGGCTCACCGGCGGCGGCAGTGGCGCCTTGCTTTCGCCATCCGGACCGATACTGAAGAGGTCGAAATCCGAGTTCAGCGGATTCATCCATCGGTCGCGGCGCCGCTTGGCGTTCCAATCCGCGGCGGTCGACGGGCGGTAGACGTAGTCGTTGCCCCAGGGGTCGACGGTAGGCGCGGGTCCCACCTCGATCAGATCGTCGGGCCAGCGGTCGTTGTCTCGCTGGAACTGGTTGATCCTGAGCGAGATCGTCGCGATATCCGTGATCGCCCGGTTGATCTTGGCCTTGACCAG
>JAHEKO010000407.1 GCA_024638355.1 Acidobacteriota bacterium | reverse complement strand
GAGCATCGCCGGACTCGCCTACCGGCGCTTCTTCATGAAGGAGAGCTCGCCCGATCCGAAGTCGTACAGCTCGGGCGTGGTGGCGCTGCTGATCTTCCTGCTGATGGCGACCTACATCAACGGCGTCATGGCGGAGCCGGTCGCCGAGCGGCTCAACTGGTGGGCACATTCGGCGATCATCCTGGTCTTCCCGCATCTGATCCTCCGCTCCAAGCACTTCCACATCCTGATGGCGCCGGTCGACATCTTCTTCCGCACCCACCGGCTCGGCGATCTCCTGCCGCTCAACCTCGACCTCGAGGCGATGGAGGATTCCGAGGAAGAGGTGAGCCTCGGCCTCGAGTCGATGGCCGACGCGCCGTGGAAGATGCGCATGGACTTCCTGACCTGCGTCGAGTGCCGGCGCTGCACCGAGCAGTGCCCGGCGGCGAGCTGCGGCCAGGAGCTCAACCCGCGCGGCTTCATCCTCGCCGGGCGCGCGATGCTCGACCGGGAGGGTCCAGTGGTCGGCGACGTCATCACCGAGACCGCCCTCGGGCAGTGCACGAGCTGCGGAGCGTGCGAGGCCATCTGTCCGGTCGGCATCGAGCACCTCAACCTCCTGACCGGCGCCAAGCGCGCCCAGGCGCTCGCCACCGGCAAGGGTATGGTGGCGACCGAGTACCTGGAGACCGTCGAGAAGTACTCGAACGCCTTCTCGGAGCCGAAATCGACC
This sequence comes from Acidobacteriota bacterium, assembly GCA_024638355.1. Lineage (GTDB taxonomy): Bacteria > Acidobacteriota > Thermoanaerobaculia > Multivoradales > JAHEKO01 > JAHEKO01. The sequence goes on along the minus strand of JAHEKO010000407.1, from coordinate 3,168 downwards.
CGCACACGGCTGATCGAGGAGCTCGGCCTGCCGCTCTACGAGCCGGGCAAGACCGAGTATCTCCTCTGGCTCGGCTGCGTTTGGAGCTACAACGCCGACGCCCGGTCGAGCCTCGAGGCGATGAAGAAGATCCTCGACAGCGCCGGCGTCAGCTACGGCGTGCTGGCCGAGGAGAGCTGCAGCGGCCACCACTCGCGGCGCCAGGGCGAGGAGCTCCAGTTCCAGACACTCGCCGGCGACAACATCCAGCGCTTCAAGGAGAACCAGGTCGCCAAGGCCATATCGCCCTGCCCTCACTGCCTGCACACCTTCCGCTGGGAGTACCCGACCCTCGACGAGGAGTTTCGACCCGAGGTGGTCCACCACGCCGAGTTCATCTCCCGCCTGGTCGCCGACGGCAAGCTTGAGCTCGGCCCGAACGGCCGCACGGGCCGCAAGTTGACATACCACGACCCCTGCTACCTGGGACGCTTCGAAGGCGTCTACGACGAGCCCCGCGATCTCATCCGCCGGACGGGCGCCGATCTGGTCGAGCTCGGCCGTCGGCGCGAGCGCTCCTTCTGTTGCGGCGGCGGCAGCGCCGGCTTCGTTCGCGAGCAGGAGGTCGCGCGGCGCGTCGACGTCGAGCGCAAGGAGGAGGTCGCCGGCTCGGGGGCGAAGACCCTCGTCACCTCGTGCCCGGAGTGCAAGATGATGCTCGACGCGGCCGTCGAGGAGACCGTGGACCTGGCCGAGCTGGTCGCCGATTCGATCGGAACGGGCTCGTGAGGTGGAGCGCGGCGCTGCTCGCCGGCCTGCTCGCGACGCTCCCGCTCGAGGCCGGCGAGCTGACCTTCGACCTGATCTTCGCCGACGGGCCGCCGACGGCGCCGAGCCAGATCACCTGGGCGCCCGACGGGCGGCGGCTGAGCTACGTCTGGGAGGAGAACGGCGAGAAGGCGCTGTGGCAGCTGGATCTCGCCTCCGGCGAGGGGCGGCGCCTCCTGGCGATCGGCGCGTCCGGCCCCGAGGGCCTGCCGCGGCTCGACGCACTCGACGCCCACCAGTGGTCGCCCGACGGCTCCCGGCTGCTGCTCGAGTCGGCGTCCGATCTCCATCTGCTCACTCTCGAGTCCGCTGAGCTCTCGCGGCTGACGGAGACCGAGGCCGAGGAGAAGATCCCGCGCTTCTCGCCCGACGGCTCGCGGGTGGCGTTCGTGCGCGACTGGGATCTCCACCTGCTGGATCTCGAGAGCGGCGAGACCACGGCGCTCACCCGGGGCGGAACCGAGAACGAGCTCCTCAACGGCATCACCGACTGGGTCTACTGGGAGGAGCTCTGGGACCGCACGACGACCGGTTTCTGGTGGAGTCCCGACGGCGAGCGCATCGCCTACTACGAGTTCGACGAGAGCGAGGTGGCGACCTATCCCATGGTCGACTTCACCTCGCTCTACCCGACGGTCGAGCGGCAGAAGTATCCCAAGGCGGGAGAGACCAACCCGGGCGTGCGCGTCGGCGTGGTCGACGTCGAGACGCGCGCCACGCGCTGGATGGACACCGGCGACGCGACCGACGTCTATCTGGCGCGCGTCGACTGGCTGCCCGGCGGCGATCGGCTCGCCATTCAGCGCCTCAACCGGGACCAGGATCGGCTCGCCTTGCTGCGCTGCGACCCCGAGACCGGGGCGTGCGCCGAGCTGCTCGAGGAACGAGCGAAGACCTGGGTGAACCTGACCCACGATCTGACCTTCCTCGACGATGGCCGCTTCCTCTGGACCTCCGAGGCCAGCGGCTGGCGCCGGCTGGCGCTTCACGCCGCCGACGGCGGTTTCACTCGAACCCTCTCGCCGGACGGCTGGAACGTGACCGGGGTGAACGGCGTCACGGCCGACGGCGCTGCGGCGGTCTACACGGCGCACTCGACCTCCGAGCTCGGTGCCCGGCATCGGGCGATCTTCACCGTGCCGCTCGCCGGCGGCGCGGCGGTCGAGCTGACGCCGCCGGCGGCCTGGAATCGCGTTCACCTCGCGCCCGAGGGCGACCGCTTCGTCCAGTGGTCCGGCCGGGCCGACAGCCCCACGCGCCTCGAGGCGCGCCGGCTCGGCGGCGATGCGGCTCTCGCCCTGCCCACCGCCCCCCGCCCCGGGATCTCCGTCGAGAGCCTGCCGAAGCCACGTTTTCTGACGATCCCGGGCCCCGAGGGGTCGCAACTGCCGGCGATGCTGATGACGCCGGCCGAGATCGCGCCTGACGCGAAACTCCCGGCGATCATGTACCACTACGGCGGCCCCAACTCTCAGGTCGTCGCCGACCGCTGGAGCTGGCGAGCCCGCGCGCTCTGGCACGCCATGATGGTCCAGCGCGGCTACGTTGTCTTGAGGGTCGACAACCGGGCCTCCAACTACTTCGGCAAGCACGGCCACGATCGCGCGCACCGGCGCTTCGGGCCGGAGAATCTCGCCGCCCAGCGGGCGGGCGTCGACTACCTGGCCTCGCTCGGCTACGTCGACACCGCGCGCATCGGCCTCTGGGGCGGATCGGGCGGCGGCTACCACACCCTCTACGCGCTGCTGAACAGCCCCGGCACCTGGCGGGCTGGAGTCGCCTTCGCGCCGGTGACCGATTTCAGGTTCTACGACACGATATGGACCGAGCGCTACCTCGACCACCCCGACGACAACGCCGACGGCTACCGCGACTCGGCGCCCACGAGCTACGCCGAGAACCTCGAAGACCGCCTGCTGATCGTCCACGGCACCGCCGACGACAACGTCCATCCCCAGAACACCCTGGTGATGGCGCAGAAGCTGATCGCCGCCGGCAAGCAGTTCGAGATGTCCATCCACCCGCGTCAGAAGCACGGCTTCCGCGGCAAGGACTCGCGCCACTTCTACCAGCGGATGGCCGAGTTCTTCGACCGCCACCTGCGGCCGGGCGACTAGCCTGCTTTTCTCACAGGCGCTCGATTCAGAACGTCGCAAATGCCTGGAGATGCAAGGCTTGCGACGAAGGGCGACGCAGGCGTATTGAACATACGTCGAGGAGCCCGAGAGGAGCGAAACGCAGCAGATTCAGGCATTTCCGGCGTTCTGGGCGAGGGCTTGTGAGAAAGGCAGGCTAGCGCGAGCGGCTTCCGGCCTGAGCCTCGGGCTGCGCCAGCGGCAGGCGGACGCGCACGCGGTTGCC
>JAHEKO010000037.1:11400-15722 GCA_024638355.1 Acidobacteriota bacterium | reverse complement strand
CGCGAGCTCTACGACCTGACGCGGGATCCGGGCGAGCAGAACGATCTCTCGGCCGAGCGCCCCGAGGTGATCGCCGAGCTGGACGCGCGGCTCCGGACGCTGGTCGAGCTTCTCGCCGATCCGAGCGAGCTCGAGATGGACGAGAACCCCGAGGACCTCGATCCCGACCTGCGCGAGCGCCTCGAGGCGCTGGGGTACGTCGGGAACTGATCGGGGCGGGGGGAGAGGGACGCCCCCGCCCTGGAAGTATTGGGGAGGTGTTTTGGCCGAGAGGCGTAAATGTGGCATAAACAGAGTGTGGGAGGAGAGGGCCGGCGCATCCTGCACTGCGACATGGACTGCTTCTATGCGGCAGTCCACATGCGCGACGATCCGTCGCTTCGGGGCAAGCCGGTGGTGATCGGCGGCAGCCCCGAAGGCCGCGGGGTGATCGCTGCGGCGAGCTACGAGGCGCGCGAATTCGGGGTGCGCTCGGCCATGCCCTCGGCGCAGGCGATCCGGCGCTGCCGCGACCTGGTCTTCATCCGTCCCGATTTCCCGCGCTACCGGGCCGAGTCGGAGCGCGTGTTCGAGATTCTGCGCCGCTTCACTCCCGTGGTGCAGCCGGTGTCGATCGACGAGGGGTATCTCGACCTGACCGACCATCTGGCCGAGTGGGGGAGCGCGACGCGGGCGGCGCAGGAGATCCGGCGCCTGGTGCGCGAGGAGCGCGGGCTGACGGTCAGCGTCGGCGTCGGTCCGAATCGGCTGGTCGCCAAGATCGCGTCGGATTTCGACAAGCCCGACGGCCTCACCGTGGTGCCGCCGGGGCGGGTGCAGCGGTTTCTCGATCCCCTGCCGGTCCGCCGGCTGCCCGGCGTAGGTCCGGCGACCGAGAAGCGGCTCGGGAAGCTCGGGGTGGTGCGCATCGGGGACCTCCGGCGCGTCTCGGAGCACGAGCTCTCGACCCGTTTCGGGCGCTGGGGCGCGGCGCTCTTCCACCGAGCACGCGGACTCGACGAGCGCCCGGTCCGGGTCAACCGCACCCGCAAGAGCATCAGCAAGGAGCGCACCTACGCCGTCGACCTGCGCGAGCTCGACGAGATGGAGGCGGAGCTCGGCAAGCTCGCCGACGGCGTGGCGGCGGCGATGCGCAAGCGCGAGATCTCCGGGCGCACCTTGACGGTGAAGATCCGCTACTCGGACTTCACCACCCTCACCCGCTCGCACACCTTTCGCGCCCCGACCTGCTCGGCCGGCACGATGCTCGATGCCGCCCGCGAGCTCCTCAGGAAGAGCGACGCCGGGAGACGACCGGTGCGGCTGTTGGGCGTCGGCTGCTCGAACCTGGTGCCGGGGCGAATCGAACAGCTCGCGCTCTTCGACTCGGCGTGAAGGGCGCGGCTCTGATCGGGGTGGGCGGCCACCTATCTCTTGATCTTCTCCAGCCGCCGCCGATCCCGCTTCGTGGGTCGGCCCGCGCCGCGGTCGCGGCGCGCGGGGGTGCGGCGCATGAGGAGCTCGAGCGGCTCGAGCTTGGGCGGGGGCGGGCTCAGATCCTCGAACACGCGCGCCGCCTCGGCCTTGGGGAGCGTCTTGTCGCGCAGCTCCTTGACGATCAGCACCCGGACCCAGCCGCGCCCCTTGTCGATCTCGACTCGATCCTCGAGCGCCAGGTCCTTGTGCGGCTTGGCCACGAAGCCGTTGACCCGGACGCGCCCGAGCGCGCAGGCGCGGGTGGCCTGGCTGCGCGTCTTGAAGGCGCGCGCCACCTGCAGCCACTTGTCGAGTCGAACCGCCATCCCCACGCGAGTTTAGAACGCCGGCACCCTCCTGGGCCCGGCGTCGGCCGGTACGAAGGGCCGGGCCAGCCGCGAGGGCTGGTGAGAAGGTCAGGCTAGAATCGTGCCGTGATCGGAACGCGCTCGCGACTCTTGCTTCTGGTGGGCTCTCTGGTCGCCCTGCTGCTCGTGTCGTCGTTCCTCTACATGGTCGGCATGAAGCGGCTCGAGGGCGAGGAGCGCACCTTCCTGCAAGCGTTGGAGTTCGTCTCCGAGACGCTCTCCACGACCGGCTACGGCAAGGACAGCGCCTGGAGGCATCCGGTACTGGTGATCTTCGTGATCACGCTGCAGTTCGTCGGCGTCTTCCTGGTCTTCCTGATCTTTCCGATCTACCTGATCCCGTTCCTCGAGCAGCGCTTCGAGTTTCGCCTGCCGAAGGCGGCTCCGGCGTTGGATGAGGGAACCGTTCTGATCTACCGCTCGGGGCCGGCGGTCTCCACCCTGCTCGACGAGCTGGCGCGCTCCGGGGTGCCGAGCATGCTGATCGAGGGCGATAGCGACGAAGCGCGCCGGCTGCTCGACGAAGGGCGCAAGGTGGTCGTCGGCACTCTCGACGACGGCGTGCTCAACCGGATCAACTTCGACGGGGTGCGGGCGCTGGTCGCCAACGGCACCGACGACGAAGACGCGGCGGCGATCCTCAGCGCGCGGCAGCTCGGCTTCGAGGGCGAGATCGTCGCCGTGGTCGAGGAGCCGTTCCACCGGAAGCCGATGGTGCTCGCCGGGGCGGACGCGGTGTTCACGCCGCGCCACGTGCTGGGCGCGGCTCTGGCGGCCCGCGCCAGCGAACGCCTGAACCCGCGCGTGATCGGCGTCCAGGCGCTGGGCCGCAAGCTGGTGGTCAGCGAAGTGCGGGTGCGGTCCGACAGCGAGTTGGTCGGCCGGACGCTCGCGGAGGCGGAGATCGGCCGCCGCTACGGGGTCACCATCATCGGCCAGTGGGTGCAGGGGCACCTCTACGCGCAGCCGACGCCCGACATGCAGTTCTCGGCGGGGGGCATCCTGATCGTCGCCGGCAGCGAGGAGAACGTGCAGCGATTCGCCGCGAAGTCCGGGCGCACCAAGCTCCGCCGGGAAGGGCGCTTCGTGATCGCCGGCTACGGCGAGGTGGGCCAGAAGGTGGTGCAGCTGCTCCAGGACGCGGACGAGATGACGGCGGTGATCGATCGTAACCCGGGCTTGGGGATCGAGATCGTCGGCGACGTGATGGACCCCCGGGTGCTCGAGAAGGCGAACGTCGAGGAGGCGCAGGCTGTCATTCTGGCGGTGGACAACGACAGCTCGACGCTATTCTCCACGGTCATCCTGAAGGACTACGCCCCGCAGGTGCCGGTCATCGCGCGCGTGAACCAGGCCCAGAACGTCGAGCGCATCCATCGCGCGGGCGCCGACTTCGCGCTGTCGATCAGCCAGGTCTCCGGCCAGATCCTGGCCGGGCGGCTGCTCGGCCAGGAGTCGATCGCGGTCAACAAGCAGCTCAAGGTGCTCAAGGTCTCGCCCAAGGGGCTCGAAGGCAAGCAGCCGAGCGACCTCGAGATCCGAGCCCACACCGGCTGCTCGGTGGTGGCGGTCGAGCGGGGCGACGAGGTCCTGGTCGACCTGAGCGGCGACTTCACCTTCGGCAAGGACGATCAGGTCTACATCTGCGGCAGCGTCGACGCCACGCAGCGCTACCTGGAAGCGTTTCCCCAGTAGCTAGGCCCGGCGGAGCTTCTCGATCTCCCCATCCCGCCGCTCCTCGATCCGGCGGCGATCGATCAGATACTCTTCCTCGGCTTTGGCGGCGGCGACCGGATCCTCCGCGCCTCTCAGGCGGTCGCGATGCAGAATCTCCAGCCGGGCGAGGTCGGCCTGTGCCTTGCTTCGAATTTCTGCCATGCGCTCGCGAGTCGCGTCGTCGATCGCCTCTTCGCGCGGCCGCTCGATACCCTGCTGGTCCAGCCGCTCCAACGCCAGCTCGTAAGCCGATTTCATGAGAAAAGATTACCATCGTCTTCTCTTCGTCTTCGTCGACGGCGTCGGTCTGGCGCCGGCCGGCGAGACCAATCCACTCGCTACGGTCGAGATGCCGGAGATCCGGCGGCTCCTGGGCGGGCCGCTCACGACCGAGCAGACGACCCGCAAGCCCGGTCTCCTGCTCAAGGGGATCGACGCCCGGCTGGGCGTCGAGGGCCTGCCGCAGAGCGCCACCGGCCAGACGACCCTGTTCACCGGCGTCAACGGCGCGCGCCTGATGGGGCGACATCTGACCGCGCTGCCCGGACCGACGCTACGCGCGGCGATCGAGAGCGAGGCGATCTTCCTGCAGCTAGTCCGCGCGGGTCTGACCTGCACGTTCGCCAACGCCTACAGCCGCGGCTATCTCGAGCGGCTGGAGGCGGGCACGCTCAAGGCCTCGGCGACGACCCGGTTGGTCGAGGCCGCCGGGGTGCCCTTCCGGCAGATCGACGAGCTCGAGCGGGGAGAGGCGGTGAGCTGGGACATCGAGCGCGATCTCTT
>JAHEKO010000037.1:5465-11300 GCA_024638355.1 Acidobacteriota bacterium | reverse complement strand
CGGGCACGCTCAAGGCCTCGGCGACGACCCGGTTGGTCGAGGCCGCCGGGGTGCCCTTCCGGCAGATCGACGAGCTCGAGCGGGGAGAGGCGGTGAGCTGGGACATCGAGCGCGATCTCTTCCGTGAGCGAACCGGCGAGCGCGTCGAGCCCGTTACCGCTCGCCAGGCGGGGGGGCACCTGGCCGCCGTTGCCGCCGGTTTCGACCTGACCCTCTTCGAGACCTTTCTGACCGACGTCGCCGGTCACGCGCGCTGGGGAGTGACCGCGGAGCTGGCGCTGGGTCGTCTCGATCGGCTGCTGGCCGGCGTGCTGGCGAGCGAAGCTCCGGGGCTGACTCTGCTCCTGACTTCGGACCACGGCAACATCGAGGACGCTACCACCCGCAGCCACACCCTCAACCCTGTGCCGCTACTGGTGGTGGGCCCGCTCGCCGAGGCCTTCGCCAGCCTCGAATCGATCGTCGAAGTCACCCCGCGAATCGTGCGCGCTCTCGCTGGAGACGTGCCAACCTGACGCGCCTACGCGGTGCGCGGCGTCGTCTCGAGACCGGCCAGAACGGCCGCTCTGGGCTGGCGGTTCCGAGGGCGGGGAAGGCATCCTTCTTGCTTGGAAGGGAAAGCCCGGAAACGAGCAGTACGGGGAGAAAGAGAGTCCGATGATCGAAGCCCAGAACCTGACCCGAAGGTACGGCGACTTCCTCGCCGTCGACCGGATCTCCTTCTCGGTCGACGAGGGAGAGATCGTCGGCATCCTGGGTCCGAACGGAGCGGGCAAGACGACGACGATCCGCATGATCACCGGCTTCCTGCCGCCCTCCTCCGGGCGGGTGACGGTCGCCGGGCGCGACCTGATCGAGAGCTCGATGGAGGCGCGGCGGGAGCTGGGCTACCTGCCCGAGAACGTCGCCCTCTACACCGAGATGCGGGTCGTCGAGTACCTCGCCTACCGCGCCCGGCTCTTCGGGCTCAAGGGGAGCGAAGCGAAGCGCTCGATCGGCGAAGCGCTCGAGCGCTGTCTGCTCACCGACGTGCAGGACCAGATCATCGGCACGCTGTCGAAGGGCTATCGGCAGCGGGTCGGCCTGGCGACGGCGATCCTGCACCGGCCCAAGGTGCTGGTCCTGGACGAGCCGACGATCGGCCTCGACCCCAAGCAGATCGTCTCGATTCGCGCCCTGATTCGCGGGCTCGCCAAGGAGAGCACCCTGCTGCTGTCGACCCATATCCTGCCGGAGGTCGAGCTGCTCTGCGATCGGGTCGTGATCATCGATCGCGGTCAGATCGTCGCCCAGGGCACTCCGGAGGATCTGCGGGAAAGCTGGCTCGGCAACCCGGTAGTGCGCGTCGAGCTCGAGTCGGCGGCGCCCGGGGCGGTGGATCGCTTTCGCGCCGTCGACGGAGTCGTCGACGCGCGGCAGGACGGCGAGCATCCGGAGAGGATCGAGCTCGAGTGCGCCGCGGGTCGCGACGTCCGCGCCGAGGTCTTTCGGGCCGCGGTCGACGGCGGGCTGACCCTGCTCGAGCTCACCGAAGCGAAGGCTTCGCTCGAGGACGTGTTCGTGCGGCTGACGACGACCGACGCGGCACGAGAGGTGCCCGAGGAGGCGGCCGAGCCTGCCGTCGAGGAGGTGGCCTCGTGAACGGTATCTGGGCCAATCTGGTGCGCGAGCTGCGGGCCTACTTCTTCTCGCCTCTGGCCTACGTCGTCCTGACGCTGCTGATGCTGATCAACGGTTTCGTCTTCACCCTCATCGTCAGCTTCCTGAACGATCCTCGGGCGTCGGGCGCGGCGGCGCCGCTTCAGCTCTTCTTCGGCCAGACCCTCTTCTTCTGGCTGGTTCTCCTGTTCGTGGCGCCGGTGCTGACCATGCGGCTGGTGAGCGAGGAGCGGCGCAGCGGCACCATCGAGGTGTTGATGACGGCGCCCGTTACCGAGACCCAGATCGTCGTCGGCAAGTACCTCGCGGCATTGACCTTCTACGTCTTCCTCTGGCTGCCGACCCTGGTCTACGCCGGAGTGATCGCCTACTTCAGCGAGCTGGATTGGGGACCGGTCGCCTCGGGCTACCTCGGCGTGCTGGGCATCGGTGCCCTCTTCCTGTCGATCGGCACCTTCGCCTCGACCCTGTCGCGTAGCCAGCTCGTCGCCGCGATCGCGACCTTCACTCTGCTCATGCCGCTCTTCGTCTTCGGGCTCTTGGAGTCGCTGTTCAACAGCGAGCTCCTCAAGACAGCCTTCGGCTATCTGAATCTGTGGCAGCACATGGACGAGTTCGCCAAGGGGATCGTGGATACGCGCCGCCTGGTCTACTACGTCTCGGCGAGCGTCTTCTTTCTCTTCCTCGCGTCGCGCGCGCTCGAGGCCAGGAAGTGGAGGTAGGCGGATGAGCGACGGAGCCAACCCGACCCGGCGCCAGCTGGTCGCCGCATCGACTCTCGGCGCGGGCACGCTGCTCGCGCTCGCCCTGCTACTGATCGTCAACTACTTCGGCTGGAAGTACCACGATCGCTTCGACTGGACGGGGAGCAGCCTCTACACCCTTTCGGAGAAGAGCCTGAACGTGGTCGGAAGCCTGGAGCGCGACGTCGAGGCGATCGTCTTCTTGAGCCCCGGCGACGAGCTCTTCGATCCCGCAGTCGAGATGCTGGCTCGCTACGAGGCGGCGTCGCCGCGCTTCTCGGTGCGCACCCTCGATCCCGAGAAGAACCCCGCCGAGGCGCAGGGCTTGATCGACCGGTACCAGATCAGCCAGCTCAATGTGGTGGTCTTCGACGCCGGTGACGATCGCCGCGTGGTCGAGAGCAACGACCTCGCCGACTTCGACTACTCGGGCATGCAGTACGGCCAGGCGCCGACACTGGAGGCGTTCAAGGGGGAGCAGATGTTCACCGCGGCCATCCTCGAGCTGGCCGAGAACCGCAAGTCGAAGATCCTCTTCACCTCGGGACACGGCGAGCTGCCCCTCGACGGCGCTTCGGCCCGCGGCCTGAGCACCGCTCAGGATCTACTCGGCAGAGACAACTTCACGCTCGAGTCGTGGGCTTCGCTCGGTCAGCCGAGCGTGCCAGAGGGGACCGATCTGCTGGTGATCGCCGGTCCCACCAGCGGCTTCTTGGAGCCCGAGGTGGACGTGCTGCGCAGCTACCTCGAGGGCGCCGGCCGGCTGCTGCTGCTCGCCGATCCGATTCTCGGCGACAGTGGACGCCTGGCGGGCACCGGGCTCGAGGAGCTGTTGAGCGAGTACGGCGTCACGCTGGGGGCCGACCTGGTCGTCGATCCGGCCAATCCGCTGCCCTTCTACGGTGCCGAGACCTTCTTCGTCAACGACTTCGGTGCTCACCCGATCACCCGTACCCTCGACGAGACTCAGCTACCGGTCATCTTCCCGCTCGCCCGGTCGGTGAGCGCTGCTGAAGCGCCCGCCGAGATCACGGTGACCGAGATGCTGCGCACCAGTGCCGAAGGCTGGGGGGAGACCGACCTCGAGAACCTCGGCGCGGTCGAGCAGGGTGAGGGCGACCTGACCGGACCGGTATCGCTGGGCGTCGCGGTCGAAGCGGTCGCGGACACGGCCGCCGACGCCGCCGCGGAGCCCTTCGAAGAGACGGAAGTCGTGGCCGACGAGCCGCCGGCCCCGACGCCGACTCGCATCATCGTCTACGGCGATTCGGACTTCGCCAGTAACGGTCACATCGCCAACGTCGGCAACGCCGAGCTCCTCGCCAACACCGTCAACTGGCTGGTGGTGCGCGAAACGCTGCTGGGCATTCCGCCGAAGGAGCCGGACCAGGTGAAGCTCAGCTTGACCCAGAGGCAGCTACGCGGTCTCAACTGGCTGATTCTCGGCCTGCTGCCGGCGCTCTCGATCGCACTCGGCGTGGCGGTCTACTTCCGCCGCAGGAGATAGGGGTGCGTCCCAAGACCCTTCTGGTGCTGCTCGTGTTGGTAGCCGGCCTCGGCTCGTTCATCTGGTTCTTTGAGCGCGATCTCCCCGGCAGCGACGAGCGCGCCCAGCTCGAGAAGCGCGTGCTGGCGGTGGAGGCCGAGGAGATCACCGAGCTGATCATCGAGCGGGCGGGGGCCGTGGCGCGTCTGTCGCGGCCGCCAGCGACAGACGACGATGCCGACGATGGCGAAGATCCGTCGCGCGTCGCCCGTTCCTGGCGCCTGCTCGAGCCCCACGATGCGCGGGCCGACGGCGGCAACGCCGATCGGCTGGTGGAGGCCCTGGCCACGCTGGAGAAGGTCAGGACTCTCGACGACTTCGACCCGCGGGCGGTCGGGCTCGACGCCCCGCGCGCGACCGTCACGGTCCGCGCCGACGGATCCGAGTCGACGTTGAAGGTCGGCGCGGAGATCCCGGCTTCGTCGAACATGGTGGTGCAGACCGGCGCCGGTACCTTCGTGGTAGCCGATTCGATCTGGGCGATGGTCTCGACCGAGCCGGGCGATTGGCGGAGCCGCGAGCTCTTCCCGCTCCACCGCGGCGCGGTCGAAAAGCTCGAGCTGCTAGCGGCCGGCGAGCCGCTCACTCTCGCGCAGCGGGACGAGACCTTCTGGTTGGAGGCTCCGTTCGAGGATCTGGCCGACAGCGAGCGCCTCGACCAGCTGCTCGACTCGATGTTCGGGGTCGAGGTCGCGGCCTTCCTCGACCAGCCCGAGCTCGGCGACGAAGAGATGGGCCTGGCGCCGCCGGCCGCGACCCTGACCGCGACCTTCACCGGCCGCGAGCAGCCGGTGGTGCTCGAGCTCGGCGCCGCGGCGGCCGCGGGCGCCGAGGAGCGCTACGCGCGTATCGACGGGCAGACGGTACGGATCGGCAACGATCTGGACGAGGCGATCGCGGGCGAGCCGGCCGACTGGCAGGCGACCTCCTGGACCTCACTCGAGGTGTTCGAGATCGACTCCTTTCGCGCGGTCGACGGCGACGGCGAACTGCTTCTGGAGCGAGCGGGCGCCGACTGGTCGCGAGCCGGTGTCAAGATCGGCTACAGCCCGGTGAGCGACTTCCTCTACGCTCTGACCGGGGTCGCCGCTGAGCGGGTGCTGCCGCGCGACGAGGCACGGGCGCTGGGCGCCGATCTCGAGCGGCCGGATCTCGAGCTGACCCTCAAGGGTAGCCAGGCCGAGGAGAGCCTGGCCCTCTACGATGCCGAAGGATTGGCGCTCGCCGGTCGCGCCGACCGCGGGTATCTCCTGGCGCTGTCGGCGGGAACGGTGGACGACCTGCGGCTCAAGCTCCAGGCCGTCCGCGACGAAGAGCCCCTCGCCGACGAGGACGAGAAGCAAGAGGGTTAGCCGCCGTATGCACCTGAATCTGCAGTACTTAGCTCGGTCGCGCGTCCTCGGTCGTAAAGCACTGCATCTTCAGGCGCCTACGCCGGCTCGCGACGGAAGCCGGTGAGAAGAGCAGGCTGGCTCCGCACGCCTCGAGGCGGGGCTCAGGCGGCGCCGCTCTCTTCGTACTCGCCGTAGACCCGGCGCAGCTGATCGGAAATCTCGCCGAGCGTGACGTCGGCGCGTACGCAGTCGAGGATCGCGGGCATCAAGTTGCGGTCTTCGCGCGCGGCCGTGGCGAGCGCGTCGGCAGCCGCGCCGGCGCGCTCCTGGTCGCGTTGCGCGCGGAAGGCCCGCAGCCTCTCGACCTGACGGGTCTCGGCCGCTCCGTCGATACGCAGCGGCTCGATCGGCGCCTCGTCCTCGAGCCGAAAGGCGTTGATGCCGACGACGGTCGCCTCGCCCGCCTCGACCGCGCGCTGGTAGAGGTACGCGGCGTCGGCGATCTCGTTCTGCTGGAAGCCCTGCTCGATGCCGGCGAGCGCGCCGCCCATCT
>JAHEKO010000037.1:0-5365 GCA_024638355.1 Acidobacteriota bacterium | reverse complement strand
GCGTTGATGCCGACGACGGTCGCCTCGCCCGCCTCGACCGCGCGCTGGTAGAGGTACGCGGCGTCGGCGATCTCGTTCTGCTGGAAGCCCTGCTCGATGCCGGCGAGCGCGCCGCCCATCTCGTCGATGCGCTCGATATAACGGCGTGCCCGCTCGGCGATCTCGTCGGTCAGCGCCTCGACGGCGTGGGCGCCGCCGAGCGGGTCGGCGACGTCGGCGATTCCCGACTCGCGAGCGAGGATCTGCTGGGTGCGCAGCGCGAGCCGCGCCGAGGCCTCGGTGGGCAGCCCGAGCGCTTCGTCGCGCGAGTTGGTGTGCAGCGACTGCGTGCCGCCGCAGACCGCGGCGAGCGCCTGGATCGCCACCCGCACCACGTTGTTGCCGGGCTGCTGCGCGGTGAGAGTCGAGCCGGCGGTCTGGGTGTGGAAGCGGAGCCAGCACGAGCGCTCGTTGCGAGGCGCGAAGCGCTCGCGCACCAGCTCTGCCCAGAGCCGCCGCGCCGCTCGGAACTTCGCGACCTCCTCGAGGAAGTGGTTGTGCGCGTTGAAGAAGAACGAGACGCGGGGCGCGAAGTCGTCGATGTCGAGACCTCGATCGACGGCGGCGCTCAGGTAGCAGAGTCCGTTGGCCAGGGTGAACGCGACCTCCTGCACCGCGGTACAGCCCGCTTCGCGCATGTGATAGCCGGAGACGGAGATGGTGTTCCAGCGCGGTACCCGGTCGGCGCAGAACTCCATGATGTCGGTGACCAGCTTGAGCGAGGGCCGCGGCGGATAGATGTGGGTGCCCCGCGCCGCGTACTCCTTGAGGATGTCGTTCTGGACCGTGCCGCCGACCTTCTCCCACGGCACGCCCTGCTCTTCGGCGACCACGAGATAGAAGGCGAGGAGCGTCGGCGCAGTGGCGTTGATGGTCATCGAGGTGGTGACCCGATCGAGGGGGATGCCGGTCAGCAGGCGGCGCATGTCGTCGATCGAATCGATGGCGACGCCGACCCGGCCCACCTCGCCGCGCGACATGGCGTGGTCGGAGTCGTAGCCGATCTGGGTGGGCAGGTCGAAGGCGACCGACAGCCCGCTGATGCCCTGGTCGAGAAGGAAGTGGTAGCGACGGTTGGACTCCTCGGCGTCGGAGTAGCCCGCGTACTGGCGCATCGTCCACAGCCGCTTGCGGTACATCTCGCGATAGAGGCCGCGGGTGTAGGGGTAGCCGCCGGGCTCCTCGCGCCGCCCCTCACGCGCGCGGTCCGCCGCGTAGCTGGCGGCGAGCTCGATGTCCGAAGTCGTGCGACGGGTACCGTCGTCGTGAGCGCCCATCGCACGGATTATCTACCAGTCGGGGAGGCATCCCAACATGTAGACGGAACCGTCGCCGGAACCCCAATATGTGGTGTGCCGATCCTTGACTTGCCTGCGGTTGAAGGTTAGTGTCACGGAGTTGTCGCACCAACCCTTCTCCGATTGAATTTCGACTCGATCTTGTCTCGCGAACGCCGCGCTTCTGGAGCCATGCCCCATGTCCGGTGACAGTCGCGTTGCCAGCGCTGGCGCTCCGGCGCCGTCGGCCGTCGAGCAGCGTCTTCGCTTTCGCCGCGTACGCACCGAAGCGGGCGTCGATCCGTTCAGCACCGTCGAGTGGGAGTCGCGCACGGCGCGCATCACCGCTCCCGACGGCACCATCCTGTTCGAGCAGGAGAACGTCGAGGTGCCGAAGAGCTGGTCGGCCTCGGCCATCAACGTGGTGGCGAGCAAGTACTTCCGCGGCCAGGTCGGCAGCCCCGCGCGCGAAGGCGGCGTGCGCCAGATGATCCGCCGGGTGGTCGACACCATCTCCGCCTGGGGTCGCGCCGACGGCTACTTCCACGACGAGGCCGACGCGGAGACGTTTCGGGCCGAGCTTCAGCACCTCATCCTGCACCAGGCGGCGTCGTTCAACTCGCCGGTCTGGTTCAACGTCGGCGTCAAGGAGCGGCCGCAGTGCTCGGCGTGCTTCATCAATGCCGTCGAAGACTCGATGCAGTCGATCCTACGCTTGGCGAAGACCGAGGGGATGCTGTTCAAGTACGGCTCGGGCACCGGCAGCAACCTGTCGTCGCTACGTGGCTCGTCGGAAGCGCTGTCGGGCGGCGGGCACGCCTCCGGGCCGGTCTCCTTCATGCGCGGCTTCGACGCCTTCGCCGGGGTGATCAAGAGCGGCGGCACCACCCGCCGGGCGGCCAAGATGGTCATTCTCAACGCCGAGCATCCCGACATTCGCGAGTTCGTCTGGTGCAAGGCCGACGAGGAGAAGAAGGCTCATGCTCTGATCGCGGCCGGATACGACTCGAGCTTCAACGTGGAAGGCGGAGCCTACGACTCGGTCTTCCACCAGAACGCGAACCACTCGGTGCGGGTGAGCGACGACTTCATGCGCGCCGTCGAGGCGGACGGCGAGTGGACTACCCGCACCGTGCGCGGCGGCGATGCGGTCGATACCTTCCCCGCACGCGACCTGCTGCGCGACATCGCCGACGCCACCTGGCTGTGCGGCGATCCGGGCGTGCAGTTCGACACGCTCATCAACGACTGGCACACCTGCCCGAACAGCGGCCGCATCAACGCCAGCAACCCGTGCAGCGAATACATGTTCCTCGACGACAGCGCATGCAATCTGGCGTCGCTCAACCTCATGGCGTTCTACGACGACGAGGAGGAGCGCTTCGACGTCGAGGGATTCGTTCACGGCTGCGAGCTGCTGATCACTGCACAGGAGATCATCGTCGATCGGGCCTCCTACCCGACCGAGGCGATCGATCGGAACTCGCGCGATTTTCGCCCGCTCGGTCTCGGTTACGCCAACCTGGGTGCGCTGCTGATGGCGCGAGGCCTGCCGTACGACTCCGAGCCCGGGAGGGGCTTTGCCGCAGCGCTGACCGCGCTGCTCACCGGGGCCGGTTACCGGCAATCGGTCAAGATCGCCCGCGCGCGCGGCGCGTTCGCCGGCTTCGAGGCCAATCGCGAGCCGATGATCCGAGTGATGCGCAAGCACCGCGACGCGCTCAAGGGCGTAGACTCGGCGCACGTGCCGCTGCCGCTGGCCAAGGCGTGCCGCGAGGTGTGGGACGAGGTCGTCGAGGGCGGTGAGGCGAGCGGCTTTCGCAACAGCCAGATCTCGGTCATCGCGCCGACCGGCACGATCGCGTTCATGATGGACTGCGACACCACCGGCATCGAGCCCGACATCGCCCTGGTCAAGTACAAGCGACTGCACGGCGGTGGCATGATCAAGCTGGTCAACGGCACGGTCGCCACCGCGCTTCGCCGGTTGGGCTACGAAACGGCCCAGGTCAAAGAGATCGTCGAGCACATCGACGCCAACGACACCATCGAGGGCGCGCCCTGGCTCGAGCCCGAGCATCTGGCGGTCTTCGACTGCGCCTTCCGGCCCTCGAACGGAATGCGGTCGATCCATCATCTCGGTCACCTGAAGATGGTCGCGGCGGTGCAGCCGTTCGTGTCGGGGGCGGTCAGCAAGACGATCAACATGCCCGAGGCGTCCACCACCGAACAGATCTTCGACGCCTACCTGGAGAGTTGGCGGCTCGGCCTCAAGGCGGTCGCCATCTATCGCGACAACTGCAAGAGCAGCCAGCCCCTGTCGACGTCGGAGAGCCGCTCGGAGAGCGACGCCGAAGCGGTGCCTCAGCGCCGCAAGCTGCCGGACGAGCGCCAGGCGCTGACCCACAAGTTCTCGGTCGGCGGCCACGAGGGCTACATCACCGTCGGCATGTACGAGGACGGCAGCCCGGGCGAGATGTTCCTGGTGATGGCCAAGGAAGGGTCGACGATCTCCGGGCTGATGGACACCATCGCGACCTCGGTGTCGATCGCGCTCCAGTACGGCGTGCCGCTCCAGATCATGGTCGACAAGTTCACGCACACGCGCTTCGAGCCTTCCGGCTTTACCAATAACGCCGAGATCCCGATCGCGAAATCGATCGTCGACTACGTGTTCCGTTGGCTCGCCTCGAAGTTCCTGAGCGCCGACGAGCGCGAATCGGCGGGCATCGTCGGGCGCCCGGCCGCTGTGGAGGAACGCATTGAGCCGGAGCGACAGACCGGCTCTACTGTGACCTTCCTGCAGCAGCAGGATTCACCCACTTGCGCCGACTGCGGCTCGATCATGGTGCGAAACGGTACGTGCTACAAGTGCTTGAACTGTGGTTCTTCCAGCGGCTGTGGTTGATGAGCGACGCGCTCGGAAAGAGGCTGACCTTGCGGGTCGACGACTCGCTTCGTTATGGGTACTGCGGGTCCTCGGGACCCAACATCGCGGCCGGCATTCTCGTTCGGCTGCATGGACTCGGACCTGAGGGTCCAAGAAGCCCCCATTCTGGGGCGGGAGGCTAGGTATGGTTGCAATGAAGAAGGCCGCTCCCAAGCGGAAGGCCACCAAGAAGAAGGCGACGAAGAAGAAGGCCACCAAGCGCAAGGCTGCGCCGAAGCGTAAGGCGACCAAGAAGAAGGCCACCAAGCGCAAGGCTGCGCCGAAGCGCAAGGCGACGAAGAAGAAGGCCACGAAGAAGAAGGCGACGAAGCGCAAGGCCGCTCCCAAGCGCAAGGCCACCAAGAAGAAGGCGACGAAGAAGAAGGCCACCAAGCGCAAGGCTGCGCCGAAGCGTAAGGCGACGAAGAAGAAGGCCACCAAGCGCAAGGCTGCGCCGAAGCGCAAGGCGACCAAGAAGAAGGCCACGAAGAAGAAGGCGACGAAGCGCAAGGCCGCTCCCAAGCGCAAGGCCACCAAGAAGAAGGCGACGAAGCGCAAGGCCGCTCCCAAGCGCAAGGCCACCAAGAAGAAGGCCACGAAGCGCAAGGCGCCCGCTCGCAAGCGCTAGATCGCCCGCGATTTCGATTCGCTCTCGCCCCCCGGGGCTCGGCTGTGCCGGGCCCCGGACGGGCTTTCGCGGCCCGGCCCGACCTTCACACCGGCGTTTCGCCGGGTGCGGGTGAGAAGGTCGGCTCACCGGGAATCCCCCTCGGGCCTTCGCGGTTAACATAGGCCGACGCCCCACGATGAGGGCGGCGGAAAAAGGCTCATGCGTCACAAACTAGCCGTCTGGCTCCCACTTTCGGTCCTCTCGGCCGCGCTGTCGCTCGGCTGTTCGGCCCAGCAGGAGCCGGCGCCCGACGCCTCCCCTCGCGGTCCGGACTTCGAGCTCGCCTCGCTGGACGGCCGCATGGTCAGCTCGTCGAGCTACGCGGGGAGGGTGGTCCTTCTCGAGTTCTGGGCCACCTGGTGCACGCCCTGCGTGGCGCAGGCTCGAATCCTCGAGCCGCTCCATCGCGACTTCGCCGATCGCGGGGTCGAGTTCGTCGCCATCAACATC
>JAHEKO010000406.1 GCA_024638355.1 Acidobacteriota bacterium | reverse complement strand
GTCGGCAGCGCCAGCGATCCCGCGCTGGCCAAGAGAATCCGCGAGCTGGAGAAGGCGCAGAAGGAGGTCGGGCGCCAGCTCGACGCGGTGATCAAGCTGCTCAAGCGGCCGGTGCAGGTAACGATCCGGCCGGAGTAGGACCGAGCGGTCCGGGCTACGGCCCGGGCCGCGATCCACCGTTCAGGTGGTCCCAGCCGCGTGGCGAGAGAGCGATCGTTTCTTCGCCGTCCAGGAGGCGCACGCCCGGCCGCGCAGACACGGTTCCGATGCGCCGGCAGGCGGCGGCGCGAGGTGCCCGGGCGCCGGCCGGCAGGGCGAAGAGCAGCACATAGTCTTCGCCGCCCGAGAGGGTCAGCGCGTCGCCGCTGATCCCCAGCTCAGCGGCCCAACGCTCGAGCCCGGCGGGAGCGGCAACCGCCTGCCGGTCGAGCTCGGCGCCGACGCCGCTCGCCCGGCAGAGTCGATGTAGATCGAGTGCCAGACCGTCGGAGACGTCGATCGCGGCACAGCGGCGGCGCCGCGCCAGCTCGCCGCCGAGCTCGAGCTGAGGCTCGGGCTGGAGATGCCGGCGAACGGCGCGCCGGGCGAGACGCCGCCAGCGCTCGGCGAGCCCGAAGCGCTCGGGCAAGTGGATCGACCGTCCCTCGAGCCTGGCTCCCGCGGCGAGCAGATGGCGACCCAGGGCCGACTCGCCGACGGTGCCGCCGAGCCACAGCCGATCGCCCGGTCGGGCGTTGCTCCGCGCGAGCCAGCTGCCGCGCGGCCGGCGGCGGCCGACGACCGTCATGCTGCAGGCCAGTCGCGAGCCTCCTCCCGCGGTGTCGCCGCCCGCCAGGGTCACCCGGTAGCGCTCGCACGCGGTGACCACGCCGTCGAGCAGCCGCCGCGCGGGGTAATCCCCGGGCAGCGCGACGGTGAGGAAGGCGTAGGCGGGCTCGGCGCCGCTGGCCGCGAGGTCCGACAGGCAGACCGCGACCAGCCGCCGGCCGACCGCCCCGGGGTCGAGCCCGGCGGGGAAGTGGACCCCCTCGATCTGCTGGTCGACCGAGATCGCCCAGGGCGTGGAGCCGCCGAGGAGCGCGGCATCGTCGCCGAGGAGATCCTCGCCCGAGCGGCGCAGGCGGCGGCGCAGCCAGTCGACGAGGCGATCCTCGCCGTCGCTCACTCCCGGTCGATCCGCTCGCGCCAACCCGGCGCCAGGGCGAGGTCGAGAACCTCGTCCAGCTGCTCGACGAAGTGAAACTCGACGCCGGCCTTCAGGTCGTCGGCGATCTCGGCCAGGTCGCGCTGGTTGAGCTTGGGCAGCAGCACGGTGCGAATCCCCGCCCCCTTGGCCGCCAGCACCTTCTCCTTCAGCCCGCCGATCGGCAGGATGTCGCCGCGCAGCGTGATCTCGCCGGTCATCGCCAGGCGCCGGTTGACCGGCGTGCTGGTCAGCAGCGAGATGATCGCGGTGGCGATGGTGATGCCGGCCGAGGTGCCATCCTTGGGAACCGACCCCGCGGGGGCATGAATGTGGAGGTCGTGTCTGGTGAACAGCTTGGTGGGCAGGCCCTGCGCGGCGCTCCAGCCGCGGGCGTGGCTGAGGGCGGCCTGGGCCGATTCCCGCATCACCTCGCCCAGCTGGCCGGTGAGATGCAGGCGCCCCTTGCCGGGCACGGCCACCACCTCGATGAAGAGCAGGTCGCCGCCGACCGCGGTCCAGGCGAGCCCGGTGGCCACGCCGATGCGGTCGCGGTGGAGAAGCTCTTCGCTGAAGTGGCGCGCCGGGCCGAGCAGCTCTTCGACCGAGGCTCGGGTCACCCGCGTGGGCTTGAGGTCGTCCGAGGCCACCCGTACCGCGGTCTTGCGGCAGATCTTGGCGATTCGGCGCTCGAGGCCGCGCACGCCCGCTTCCTTGGTGTGGTCCTGGATGATCTTGCGCACGCCGGCGGCGGTGAAGGAGACGTTCTTCGACTTGAGACCGTGCGCCTTGATCTGCTTCGGTATCAGGTGGCGCCGGGCGATGTGGATCTTGTCCTCGGCGGTGTAGCCGGGGATGCGGATCACCTCCATGCGGTCGAGAAAGGCGGGCTGGATGGGCTGCAGGAGGTTGGCGGTGGTGATGAACATCACCGGCGACAGATCGTAGGCGACCGACAGGTAGTGATCGCGAAAGCCCGAATTCTGCTCGGGGTCGAGAACCTCGAGGAGCGCCGAGCTCGGATCGCCGCGGTAGTCGGCGCCGATCTTGTCGATCTCGTCGAGCATGAAGACCGGGTTGCTGGTGCCGGCCTGGTGCAGTCCCTGCAGGATCCGCCCCGGGAGCGCGCCGACGTACGTTCTCCGGTGTCCGCGTACCTCGGCTTCGTCGCGAACGCCGCCGAGGGAGACCCGCAAGAACTTGCGCCCGAGCGCGCGAGCGATCGAGCGGCCGAGCGACGTCTTGCCGACCCCGGGCGGCCCGACGAAACAGAGGATCGGCCCCTTGGTGGCGGGATTCAGCTTGCGCACCGCCAGGTACTCGAGGATGCGCTCCTTTACCTTCTCGAGGTCGTAGTGATCCCGGTCGAGGATCTCGCGCGCGTGCTGGAGGTCCAGCCGATCCTCGCTGGCGTGGGTCCAGGGCAGGCCGGTGAGCCAGTCGAGATAGGTCCGGGTGAGCATCGTCTCGGCGCTATCGGGATGGCTGCGCTCCAGCCGCCGCAGCTGGCGCTCGAGCTCCTCGTTCGCCTCCTCCGAAAGGCCGCGCTCGCTCGCCTTCTTGCGAAAGGCCGCGACTTCGGCGATCAGGTCGTTGCCGTCCTCGCCGAGCTCCTCGCGAATGCCCTTGAGCTGCTGGCGCAGGAAGTACTCGCGCTGGCTGCGGTCCATCTCGTCGCGAGCCTGAGTCGAGATGCGCTGCTGCATGGTCAGCAGCTCGACCTCCCGCGCGAGCACCTCGTGCACCTTCTCGAGCCGCTCGGCGGGAGCGAGCGTGTGGAGGATCTCCTGGGCCTCGCCGGCCCGCAGGTCGAGGTTGCTGGCCACCAGATCGGCAAGGCGCCCCGGATCGTCGAGGTTGGCGGCGATCACCTGGACCTCCGGCGAGATGTTCTTGCCGAGGCCGACCACCTGGTCGAGGCTCTCCTTGACGCTGCGCGTCAGTGCCTCGATCTCGAGCGCCGGCCGCTCGCTCGGCGGCTCCTCGACCTTGGTGATCTTCGCCTGCAGGAAGGGCTCGGTGCGGCTGAAGTGCTCGACCCGCGCGCGCGCCAGGCCCTGCACCAGGATCCGCACCCGGCCGTCGGGGAGTTTGAGCATGCGCATGATCAGCGCCGCCGTCCCGAAGTGGTGAAAGTCCGCCTCGCCGGGCTCGAGCTGCTCGCCGTTCTTCTGGGTGACGAGCATGATCATCCGGTTGTCCGACAGCGCGCGATCGACCGCCAGCGCGCTCTTGTCGCGACTGATCGAGAGCGGAAAGATGATGTACGGGAAGATGACGACGTCCTTCAGCCCCAGCACGGGGAGGACGTCGGGCAGCCGGATCGGCTCTTCGGGTTGCAGCTCGTTCATGGGTGGGCTCGGCGGGACGATCGTGTGTTCGGACCGGCTCAGCTCCTCTGCTTCAACAGATGCTTGAGCTCGTCCATGAACGTCTCGACGTCCTCGAAGTTTCGGTAGACCGAGGCGAAGCGCACGTAGGCGACCTGATCGAGCTTGCGCAGATGGTCCGTCACCATCGAGCCGATCTCGGCGGTCGTCATCTCACGCTCTTCGCGGTCGTGCAGCTTCTGCTCGATGTCCTCGACAATGGCGTCGAGCCGCTTGGCCGGTACCGGCCGCTTCTCGCAAGCCTTGTAGAGGCCGGCCAGGAGCTTCTTGCGGTCGAACTCCTCTCGTGCGCCGCCCGACTTGACCACCATGTA
>JAHEKO010000036.1 GCA_024638355.1 Acidobacteriota bacterium | reverse complement strand
TCGGGGGGCGGGGTGAAGAAGGTCCGGTTCATGCTGGATGAAAAGCCGGTGCTCACCAAGACCCGGCCGCCGTACAGCGTCGAGCTCGACCTCGGCCACCTGCCGGTCACCCGCCGGGTGCGCGCCCTCGCTCTCGACGGCGCGGGCAACGAGCTGGCCACCGACGAGGTGCTGCTGAACGCCGGCGAGCACACCTTCATCGTGCGCCTGGTCGAGCCGCGGCGCGGAGCCCACTACGACGGCTCGGTGCGGGCCCGGGTCGAGGTGCAGGCGCCGCCGGACCGCGCGGTGGAGCGGGTCGAGTTCTTCCTCGGCGAGCGGCGCGTGGCGACCCTCTTCCAGCCGCCCTATATCCAGCCGATCGAGCTCGAGCACGACGGGCTCGGCTTTGTTCGCGCGGTGGCCTATCTCGCCGACGGCAACTCCAGTGAGGACCTGGTGGTCTTCAACACCGCGCAGTATCTCGAGGACATCTCGGTGAAGATGGTCGAGCTGTTCGCCACCGTCGTCGATACCGAGGGCCGTCCGGTCGAGAACCTGGAGCGCGAGCAGTTCACGGTGCTCGACAACGGCGAGGAGCAGGCCATCCTCAGATTCGAGCGGCTCGACGATCTGCCGATCTACGCCGCCTTGCTGCTCGACACCTCGGCGTCGATGGCCGAGAGCTTGATGGAGGTGAGGCGGATCGCGCTCGGCTTCCTGGAGGAGACCATCACGCCCCGCGATCGCGCCTGCGTCATCACCTTCAGCGACGTGCCGCGGTTGGCGGCCGAGTTCACCAACGAAGTGCCTCGCCTGGCCGGCGGCCTCGGCGGATTGACGGCCGAGCGCAGCACCGCGCTCTACGACAGCGTCATGTTCGGCCTTCACTATTTCAAAGGCATCAAGGGTCAGCGCGCGCTGATCGTCCTCTCCGACGGCCAGGACCGCAAGAGCGAAGCGACCTTCGACCAGGTGCTCGACTTCGCGCGCAGCGCGGGGGTGACGATCTACACGATCGGATTCAAGCTCGGCAAGAGCGGCCGCGTGAGCCGCGGTCGGCTGCGTCAGCTGGCGGAGGACACGGGCGGTCAGGCGTTCTTCGTCCAGAGCACCGACGAGCTCGAGCGCATCTACACCGCCATCCAGAAGGACCTCAGATCGCGCTACCTGCTCGTCTATCAGCCGGCGGTCGAGCCGGGCGGCGGCTTCCGGACCGTCGCCGTGCGCGTAGCGGTGCCGGGCGCGGAGGTCCGTACCCTGAGCGGCTACCTACCTTGATGCGCGCGCGCGAAGGCCTTACCCGGCGGCCGGGGCCTGGTGGATGTGCACGTCGCGCTGGGGGAAGGGAATCTCGATCCCCTCGGCGTTGAAGCGCTTGTAGACCGCACAGTTGAGCTCGTGCAGCACCCGGCCGCGCAGCACCGGCTTCTCGACCCACGCCAGCAGCTCCAGATCGAGCGAGGAATCGCCGAAGGCGCGGAAGCGCACGCGCGGGGCGGGGTCCCGGCAAACGTCGTCGTGCCCCAGCGCAACGTCCATGAGCACGCGCTCCACCTCGTCCAGATCGGAGCCGTAGGCGACGCCCACCCGGACCCGCAGCCGGTGCTTCAGCCAGGGACCGCCCGATTCGTTGATGATCTTGGCGTTGCCGATCACCGCGTTGGGCACCGTGACCTCGACGTCGTCGCGCGTCAGCAGGCGGGTCGAGCGCAGCCCGATGTCGGTCACCATTCCGCGCTCGCCGCCATCCAGGTTGATGAAGTCGCCCTTCTTGTAGGGCGCGTCGGCGATGATGAAGATGCCGGAGAAGAGGTTGGCCAGCGTGTCCTTGGCCGCCAGGCCGAGCGCCAGTCCGAGGACGCCGGCCGACACCAGAAAGCCGCTCACGTCGACATCCCAGGTGACCAGGATGGCGTAGATCGAGCTGGCCGCGATCAAGATCTTGGCCGCGTTGTCGAACAGCGCGACCGTGCGCGGCTCGATGAACTCCACGCGCGACTCGAGGCTGACCAGGATCTCGAGGACGAGCCGGATCGCCTTGGCCAGAAAGGACCACCAGATGAAGACCGCGATGGTCTTGGCGACGCGGGTGAAGAAGAGGTTTGCGCCGGGCTCGAGGCCGAGCCTCGATACCGCGACGACGGCCCCGATCAGCAAGACCGACATGAAGATCGGTCGGTGCATCAGCTTGATCAGCCGGTCGTCGTAGTCGGTAGGGGTGCGCCGGGTGAGCCGGGTGACGATTCGCGTGAGAACGAAGTCGGCCAGCTTGGCGGCGATCACCGCGGCGACCAGGACGGCGGCAGCCTCGAGGTATCGATTTCCCTGGAAGTAGGCGAGCGCCGGTTCCAGATAGGTGGTCAAAGTCTCCTGCATGAGCGTCTCCTCCGCCGCGGGAGGATAGCAGCGGCCCGTCCTACTTGAGACCCACCACGTAGACCAGCCAGCCCTCCTGGTTCTCCTCGGCCTCGGTGAGCTCGTACTCGCCGGTGCCTTCGCCCTCGTCGTCGACCCGCTCCCAGTAGACCTCGACGGCGGCGAAGCCGACCTCGATCATCGCGTCGCGCAGCTCGGGGAGGGTCCAGAGTCGCCAGTCGTAGCTGAAGGCCCGCTCGAGGCGCTCGCCCCCGGGCAGCTCGAAGTGAATGTGGCAGCGGGTCTCGTGGGTGATCGGGTTGAAGCTCTCCTGTTCCCAGACGTAGACGAAGTCGTCCACTTCCCGCCGCTCTTCGATCGCGACGACCGCCTCGGTGCCGCCGTAGTGCTCGAGCGCCAGCAGGCCGTCGCCGCGGAGGGCGGAGTGGACGGCCCGCAGATACTCCAGCAGCTCCGTGCGCTCCTTGAACGCGCAAAAGCTGAAGTTCATCGCGCAGGCCAGGTCGACCTTCGGGCGGCGCACGGCGCGCACGTCGGCCTCGATCAGCCGTACGCGTCGGGCCGCCGGCTCGCCGGCGGTTTGCAGATTGTTCCGGCGGCCCCACTCGAGCGTCTCGGAGTCGAGATCGATCGCGACCGCGGTCCGGTCCTCGCGGCTGAGCACCCACTGGCGGCTGAACAGGGCGGTGCCGCAGAAGTCCTCGCGCAGGGCCAGCGGCGCCCTGCCGCGATGGCTCCGGTAGATCCGGTCGAAGAGCTCGATGTCGCCGTCGGGCCCCTGAACCGAAGCCTGGTAGAGGCGGTGCTTGTCGGGGGTCTTCGGTTCGCCCCGGCGACGTTCTCTCCGTGCCACGCCGTTCTCCGCCCGGTCGCGCCTACTTGAGGCGTAGCTGGTAGCGCTCCTCGGGACCGCGCAGCTCGACCTGGCGCGGCTCGATCGCCACCACGACCAGCGACTCCACCCGATCGCCGAGGCCCACCACCCGGCCGTTGATGAGCGCGAAGGGACGCTCGTCCGACCAGGCGATGCCGCCCAGCTCGATGCGTACTCCGGCACCGAGCTCGAGCGTTCGGATCACGGTGCGCACCGGTGTCGCGGCCGGCTGCGGGCGGGCGGCGGGCGGATCGGGCGGCGCGACCGCCGGAGATTCCGCGGGAGTCGAGGTCGATTCGGGTCGCGCGGGCTCCGGCTCGCGAGCCGGAACCGGCTCGGCGGCCACCGGGATGCGCGAGTCCTGGGCCGTACCGCGATCGGCGGCCGCGGGCCGCGGCGGGGCGGCGGTCACGACCTGCGGTGGAGCGGCGACGGTGGGCGGGGCGGGCTCGGGCTCGGGCTCGGGTCGTTCGGCGGCCGCCGGAGCGGGACCCGGGCTCGAGACCGCCGGCGTCTTCGCTTGCGCCGCCGCGGCCGGTTCGCCGGTGCCGGTGGCGCCGGGGGCGGCCGCCTCGGCGACGACCGCGGACGACTCGCCGCGCGGCGCCGACACCGGGCCCGGGCGACGCAGGAGGAAGAAGACGAGCGCGACCAGCGCCACGAGGCCGATGGCGACCGCGGCCTTGAAGAGCGCCGCCGGGGGGATCGCCGGCGCCGCCGGCGGCTGGCGTCCGGGCATCGGCAGGCCGCGCCGGGCGGCATCCTGGCGCGCCGCCTCGAGTCGAGCCTTCTTGAGGGCTTCGTTGACCAGGCTCACCCGAAGTTCCCCTCCAGCTCCCGAACCGCGCGGCGGACGTGCCTCGCGGTCAGCAGGTCGACCCCCATCACATAGCCGCACAGCAGCGCCTTGTCGCAGACGGCGTTGATCAGCCGCGGCACACCGCCGGAGTAGCGGTGGATCTTGCGCACCGCGCCGCGATTGAACTCCGGACGCGAGTTGGCCCCGGCGACGTGGAGCCGGTGCTGGATGTAGGCACCGGTCTCGTCTCTGGACAGCGGTCCGATGTGGTAGCGGACGGTGATGCGTTGGCGGAGCTGGCGCAGGTCGCGGCGATCGAGGAGATCACGCAGCTCCGGCTGTCCGATCAGGACGATCTGCAGCAGCTTGCGCTGGTCGGTCTCGAGATTCGACAGCAGCCGAACCTGCTCGAGGAGCTCGAAGTCGAGGTCCTGTGCCTCGTCGATCAGGAGCACGACATCGTTGCCTTCACTCAGCTGCTCGAGCAGGAACTCGTTCAGGATGGCGAGGTTGCTCATCCGGTCCTGACTCTCCGGCTCGAGGCCGAGCTCGACCAGGATCAGCCAGAGGAGCTGCTCGCAGCTCAGGAAGGGATTGAGGATCAGCGCCGTCTTGTAGTTGGCGCCGAGCTGCTCGAGAAGGGCCCGGCAGACGGTGGTCTTGCCGGCGCCGACCTCTCCGGTGATCTGGATGAAGCCCTTGCGCTCCTGCAGGCCATAGCGCAAATGGTCGAGCGCCTCACGGTGGCGGTGGCTGAGGAAGAGGAAACGGGGATCGGGCGTGATGTTGAAGGGCGACGCTTGGAACCCGTAGAACTCTTCGTACATCCGACCTGCGCCCCGAGATGAGAAGTGTAGCCTACCCGTCAGCGCCGGAGCGCGCGGAGCCGGTGGAAGAAGTCGTGCATCGGCTCGGTCGGATCGTACAGATCGAGAAACTCGCCGATGCGGGCGGCGCGGGGCCTACGGCCGGTGAGCCGCGCCCACTTGAGAAACGGCACCAGGAAGGGCGCCGCCTGCCGGACCTCGAGCCGCAGGAGCTCGGCGGTCAGCCCGCCCGCCTCCTGAAAGCCGCTGGTTCGGTAGATGCGGAGGAGCTCGGCCGTGTCGTAGCCGACCTGGCGGAACTCGACGCTCCAGCTGGAACCGTCGTGACGGAAGAGGGCGTACTGCGCTCGCCGGTCGCGGTTGAAGGGCAGACCGACGGCGCCGACGTTGACCACTCGGCCGTTCCTTACCTTGCGATCCATCGGCCGGTGGGTGTGGCCGCAGACCAGGAGCGTCGCGTCGATCGAGTCGAGGTGCTCCTCGAGCTCGCGGTCGCGAGTCCAGGGCCCGAGCCCTTCGTTGTTCGAGCGCGGGCTGCCGTGCACCACCAGCAGGTCGCCGCCGACCGCCGGCCGCAGCTCGGCCGGCAGCGCGTCGATGAACTCGACGGCGCTCGGTTCGAGCTCGGCCGCCATCCAGCGCGATGCCGCCCACTCCTCCTCCTCCCACCAGTCGTCCGGCACCTCGCGCCGGGCGAAGCCCAGCAGGTAGTCCTCGTGGTTGCCGCGCAGACAACGCCAGCCGCGCTCGGCGATCGCGGCGACCACGCGGCTGCCCTCCGGACCCCGGCCGACCAGGTCGCCGGCGACCATCACCTCGTCGGGGCGCTGGCGCTCGATGTCCGCGCAGACCGCCCGCAGCGCCGGCATATTGCCGTGAACGTCGGCCAGGATGGCTACGGTGCGCGTCATGGAGCTTCGCAAGGTGGTCGTGGTCCGGCGCTCCGCGTCGGGCGGTCGAGGATAGCGTAGCTCGCGGCCCGAGCACCGGCGGGATACCCGCGCGGCAGCAGGGCCCCTGTCGCCCCGGGCGAAACCAACGAACCCGCTACCGGGCGTCGCGGGCGGTTGATATGAAACGGTGCTCTCAGTAAGATGTCGAATGTTCCTACAAAGCGGCCAGGCCCCGCGAAGAGGGCCGGCCAACGGAAACCAGGTCCGAACAGGAGGAGTCCTATGTTGCGACTGAGTCGTACCCTCTGCGTCGGTGCGCTGGCCGTGGCTCTGGTGACGCCGGGCGTCCTTGCCCAGTCCCAGGCGACGACCGGCGTCATCTTGGGCAGAACGGTTGACGAATCGGGGTCGGTGTTACCCGGCGTTACCGTCACGATGACCAACACTGCCACCAACTTCGAGAAGGTGGTGGTAACTGACGAAAACGGCCGGTTCTACTCGCCTCTGATGCCCCTCGGGCCGTACAAGGTTTCTGCCAGCCTGGAAGGCTTCGCGACGCTGATTCGCGAAGGGCTGGAGCTCCAGCTGGGCGGCGAGATCAACCTGACCATCACCCTCACCATCGCCCAGGTGGAGCAGGAGATCGTCGTCACCGGCGCCGCCCCGCTGATCGAGACCACGCGGTCGGAGAGTCAGATCCGCATCGACGACGCGGCGGTCGAGGGCCTGCCCAACGACGGCCGCAACTTCCTCGAGTTCGTCAAGCTGACCCCGGGCGCCACCATCGTCCAGGGGCCGGACGGCGAAGAGCTGTCGATCACCGGCCAGAAGGGCATCAACAACAACATCATGATCGACGGCGCCGACTTCAACAATCCTTTCTTCGGCGAGCAGCGGGGCGGGCAGCGCCCGGCGTTCACCTTCAACCAGGACGCCGTCAAGGAGGTTCTGGTGATCACCGACGGCGCACCGGCCGAGTTCGGCCGATCGTCGGGTGGGTTCGTCAGCGTGGTGACCAAGTCCGGCACCAACGACCTGCGGTGGTCCGGTCACTTCTTCTATCAGGACGACAGCCTGTCGGAGAGTCCGCAGCTGCCGAGCGGCGGCCGCGAGCCGGATTTCTCCTTCGACCGCAGCCAGATCGGATTCACCCTCGGCGGTCCGCTGAAGCAAGACAAGGCGTTCTTCTTCCTGGCCGCCGACATTCAGAAGAAGGACGAGACCAAGCAGACCGATCCCGGCCGGATCGAGCCCGAGGTGGTCGCCTTTCTCGACAGCGTCGGCTTGCCGAACGAGAACGCTCCGATCGACCGCACCGACGACGGCGACGCCTACCTCGCCAAGATCGACGTCAACGCCAACCAGAGCAACCTGTTCACGGCGCGCTGGGCCTATCACTACTCGTCGCAGGTGAACGGCACCTTCGACGTCGACTCGTGGGGAGTGAGCGCCAACGGCGTCGAGAACGACTGGGCGCACGGCGTCACGACGACGCTGCTGAGCACCATCTCGTCGACGCTCCTCAACGAGTTCCGCGGCCAGTGGGCCAAGGAGTGGCGCCCGCGGCCCTACGGCGGTCCGCAGGTGCCCGGCCAGAGCCGGCCCTTCCCCGACACCGGTTTCGACTTCGGTGGCGGCTACCGGGTGGGCATGCCCTTCTTCCTGCCGGTCGAATACGACGACGACCGGATCCAGATCAACAACAACGTCTCGATCCTGCGCGGTGACCACTCGATCAAGGCCGGCATCGAGTGGAACGACGTGACCTCGTCGCAGACCTTCATCGGCTTCGCCAACGGCCGCTACATCTTCTCGAGCTTCGACGGCTTCCGGAACTACGTCAATCTCGGGCCGAACTACGTCGAGTGCACCGACGGTTCGTCGAACACCAATGGCGACTGCTCCCAGAACGGCGGCACCGCCGGTCCGCTGCTGCTCTACCTGCAGTTCGCGGGGGTCGGTGACATCGGGGTGATCGAAGGCGGTACGCAGTCGATCGAGCAGACCGAGACGGCGCTCTTCATCCAGGACTCCTGGTCGGCGAGCCCGAACCTGACGCTCGACTTCGGCCTACGCTGGGAGGGGCTCGACAACCCCGATCCGATCACGCCGCCGAACGAGGTCTTCTTCGCGCCGTTCATCGGCCAGACCCGCGACTCTCCGCTCGGACCGCAGACGTTCGTCTCCGACGGCACGATCCCCGACGACAACTCACAGTGGCAGCCGCGCTTCGCGCTCTCCTGGACGCCGAAGGGCAACCAGAACGCTGTGCTGCGCTTCAACTCGGGCCTCTTCCACGCCCGCATCCCGGCGCTGACCCTGGCCGGCGCGCGTAACACCAACGGCAGCGTCAACCAGAATCTGTTCCGGGCGAGCTTCTTCCACGACCTCGGCATCGGCTTCCTGCTGCCGGAGTGGCCGAACATCAACGACGTCTCGAACGTGGGTGAGCCGGCCAATCCTGGCATCGCCGTGTTCGACCGCGACTTCCAGACCCCGCGCACCTGGTCGACGGCGCTCTCCTGGGAGCAGGAGTTCATTCCCGACTACGCCTTCTTGTTCAAGATCAACTACGCCAAGACGGATCACATCACGCGGTTCATCAACCGCAACGATGCGCAGCTGGGAGGCGTCTGGAGCACCGGTCTCGGGGCCGACGGCAGCAACGGCGTCGGTGAGATCCGTTCGGCGGAGTCGACGGCCAAGAGTCGCTACACCGGTCTGACGGTGGGGGTCAACAAGCGCTACTCGAAGAACTTCGCGCTGCAGGCGTACTACACCTACTCCGAGGACGAGTCGGACGACGACAACGAGCGTGACCCGTTCACCTACCGCTACGCCAGCCTGGCGAACCTGGGCCCCGAGTTCGGTCTCTCCGACCGCAACCAGGATCACCGTTTCAACGCCTGGGTCCTGTGGACGGCGCCTTGGGGTATCAACTTCAACACTCGCATCACCTATCTGGACAACCAGCCGCAGGACATCAGGCCCGACGGCTCGCCGGTGAGCGCCTTCCCGCCCACCGAGCGCTGCATCCCTTCGCCGGGCCCGGGTGGGGGGCCGCCCTGCGAGATCGACGCTCAGATCTTCCAGCGCAATCAGGGTGAGAAGAACAACGAGTTCCTGACCCTCGACTTCCGCCTGTCGAAGGACTTCAACGTCGGCGGCTGGACCATCCAGCCGGTCATCGACGTGTTCAACATCACCGACGAGGAGAACTTCCTGGTGCCCGAGGTGACC
This sequence comes from Acidobacteriota bacterium, assembly GCA_024638355.1. Classification (GTDB taxonomy): domain Bacteria; phylum Acidobacteriota; class Thermoanaerobaculia; order Multivoradales; family JAHEKO01; genus JAHEKO01. The sequence goes on along the minus strand of JAHEKO010000036.1, from coordinate 6,742 downwards.
AACCTGATCTTCAACTTCGACGGCACGGTTCGCTCCGGCGGCGGCAGCCCGAGGACGCTCCAGCTCGGGGTGCGTCTGTTCAACTAGCCCGGCTCGCGTCGCGCCGCGTCGTGATCTCGAGGCGCCGCCCCCGGGCGGCGCCTCTTTTCTTGCCCACGAGCCGTGCGGGCGATGGATGAGGTTCTCGTCGGTGGCCCCCCGGAGATCGCTGCCAGCGCTTGCCGGCTCGGCGTTGGTCGCCCTCGTGGCGCTCGGCTCGTGCGGCGAACGGTCCGCGGCTCCCGGGGCCGAGGAGGCCGCCCCGCCGATCTTCGTCGACCGGGCCGAAGAGCTGGGCCTCGACTTCGTCCACTTCAACGGGATGACGGGCGATTTCCTCTACCCCGAGATGATGGGCGCGGGCGGCGCCCTGCTCGACTACGACGACGACGGCGACCTCGACCTCTTCCTGGTGCAGGGGGCGCGGCTCGGGTCGGGTACCCCCGTCTTTCCGCCGGAGCACCCGGAACCGCTCTCCGACCGGCTCTATCGAAACGATCTCGAGCCGGCTAGGAGCGGGGGCGTCGGCGGTCGGCTGGTCGATCGGACCGCCCGTATGGGCGCCCTCTCTACCGGCTACGGAATGGGAGTCGCCGCCGGCGACTACGATGCCGACGGCCTGGCCGATCTCTACGTGACCAACCTCGGCCCGAATACTTTGCTGCGCAACCTCGGCGACGGCACCTTCGCCGACGAGACCGCCGCCAGCGGCACCGGCGACGACCGCTGGAGCGTGCCGGCGACCTTCGTGGATTTCGACCGTGACGGCCGGCTCGATCTCTTCGTCGGCAACTACGTCGAGTACCGCGTCGACGCCGACAAGACCTGCTTCGGGCCCACCGGCGCCCGCGACTACTGCGGCCCGACGGCCTATCCCGGGGCGCGCGACCGGCTGTTCCGCAATCTGGGCGACGGCAGCTTCACCGAGGTGGCCTCCGCGGCCGGTATCGACCGCCCCGGCCGGACGCTGGGCGCGATCGCGCACGACTTCGACGCCGACGGCTGGCCCGAGCTCTACGTGGCCAACGACGGCGAAGCGAACTTCCTTTGGCTCAACCGCGGCGGCCGCTTCGAGGAGGCCGCGCTGCCGTCCGGTACGGCGCTCGACGGAGCGGGTCGGCCGCAGGCGAGCATGGGGGTCGCGGTGGCCGATTTCGACAACGACGGCGACGACGACCTGCTGCTCACCCATCTCTCGGGCGAGTCGAACACCCTCTACCGGAACGAGGGCGGCGGCCGCTTCGCCGACGCCTCGCGCGGCGTCGGGCTGACGGCCGCGAGCCTGCGGCCGACCGGCTTCGGTGCCGCTTGGGTCGACGTCGATCTCGACGGCTGGCTCGACCTGATCACCGTCAACGGCGCGGTCAAGGCGCTCGAAGAGCAACGCCGGGTGGGCGATCCCCATCCCTTGAAGCAGCGCAAGCAGCTGTTGCGCAACCTGGACGGCGGCCGCTTCGAAGAGGCGAGCGAGCCGCTGGACGGGCCCTTCGGGCGCGAGGCGGTCGGGCGCGGGCTCGCCCTGGGCGACGTCGATGGCGACGGCGACGGCGACCTGTTGGTGGTCAACAACGGCGGTGCCGCGGAGCTCTTGATCAATCGCGCGACCGACCTGGGCGGCTGGGTCGGGGTCGCCGGACCGCCCCCCGGCTTTCGCGCCTCCGTCCAGGCCGCCGGGCTGGTCCGCTCGGCGCTGAGTCGCCGCGACGGCAGCTACGCCTCGGCCCGCGACGCACGCGTGGTCCTGGGGCTCGGGGCTCACCGCGGGCCGGTCGACCTTCGGCTGGAGAGGGGCGAGCGGCGGCTCGTCATTCGCTCGGTGCCGACGCGCCGCTATCTGGTGTTCGGTCGCTAGTTTTCGCCGGCCGAACCGGAATTTCGGCGCATGGCGCCGCTTCTTGCTCGCTGCGGCAAGCCGCTGCGGCCGTCCGACCCCCGCAGAGCCGCTGTCTGCATGGGTTTTGGACGGCTTCTACGACGTCGGCACGGGCGTTGCTCTGGCCAAGGGCGTGAAGAACGCGGTCGACCCCATGGCGGTGGCGACGAGGCCGGGTGAGGGCCACGGGCGCGTGATGCTCACCTCCGGAGCGGAGAGAGCGAGCGAGCCGGAGGAGGCCACCGCCTCCGTAGACGACGCTCTCATGCTCGCTCAGCTGAGCGGGCCGGAGCAGCGGCGCTACCTGCGCCGGCACAAGGACCTGTGTACGCCGCAGACCGTTGTCGGCTTTTGCCGGCGTGCCGCCGGATTGCTGCGCATGGATCTGCCGCTTGCCCGGCGGATGGTCGCGGCCGCGGGCAGTGTCGCCGAGGCTCTCGGCGACTCCGCGTCGACGGCGCGCGCCGAGCGGGCGCGGGCCCAGCTGCATCACATCCAGGCCGAATACAGCCTGGCGGTAGAGGGCTACGCGAACTCGGTGGCCCACTACGAAGCGGCCGGCGAAGACGTCCAGGCGGCGATCACGCGCAGCTCGGCGCTCCACGTATTGGCGCTGCTGGGCCGCTTCGAGCTGGCCGAGAGCTGGGCGGAGAGCTCGCGAGAGCTTTTCTCGAAGATCGGGGACCGGGTGCGCTTGGCTCGGCTGGACGCGAACGTCGCCGTGGTTCTGCACCGCCAGCACGACTTCGAAGAGGCGCTGCGCCTCAGCCTGCGGGCCTACGAGCGGCTTCGCGCCCAGGGCACGTCGCAGGACGTCGCGGTGACTCTGCGGAACATGCTGGTCTGCCACGTCGGGCTGCGCAACATCACGATGGCCCTCGACCTCTTCGAGCGGGCGCGCGAGTTCGCCGATCGCCACCGCTTCCGGCGGTTGGTCCTGGAAGCGGAGTACAATATCGCCTACGTTCACCAGATGACCGGCGACTACGAACGGGCTATCCACCTGTACGAGAGGACACGCGCTTCGTTCCGCGACTGGGGCGACGCCTTCCACGAGGCGTCGTGCGACCTCGATCAGTCGGAGGCCTACCTCGACCTGAACGAGCTGGCGGACGCGGAGAGCCTGGCGCGCAAGGCGCTCCGGCGTCTCGAGGGCCTGAAAGTCGGCCAGGAGTGCGGCCGTTCGCTGGTCCATCTGGCGATCGTGGCCGGATGCCGCGGCGAGGCGACCGAGGCGCTGCGCCTGCTCGACCGCTCTCGCGAGGTCTTCGGCAGCTGCGGCGATTCGGTCTGGGAGCGGCTCAACGAGGTCTACCGCGCCCTCGTGCTCGAGCAGAGCGGCCGGCTGCCGAGGGCGCTGGAGATCGCCGGAGCCGCCCGAGAGGCGTCGCGCTCCGACGTCAACCCGACCCGGCGCGCGGTCTTCGATGCCCTGGACGTCTACCTGCAGGCCCGGCGCGAGGGCTCCGACTCGCTTCAAGAGGCGACCCGCACGACGCTCGAACGGCTGACCGGCGTCGCCGGCGTGCCGAAGATGCCGTCGCCGAGCTGGCTCCTGGCGGGAGCCGGCGACCGGCACCCGGCGCCGGTAGTGGCGGGTTGAAGGGGTCGTGAAGGAGAGCTCCGAGATGAGAGGCGGCAGGATGCAGGTCAAGAGGCTCGAGCAACGACTCGCGGAGTGCGAGAACGCGGTCGTTTGCTCTTTGTCCATGCTGCTGGATCTCAAGGACCTGAATACCGGGCTCCACGCCACGCGTCTCGCGGAATGGGCGGTGCGTGTCGGCGAGCTGCTCGATCTGTCGCCGCGAGAGCTGCGCGACATCGAGAACGCCTCCCTGCTGCACGACATCGGCAAGATCGGGGTTGCCGAGGAGATCCTGAAGAAGCCGGGGCGCCTGACCCGGGAGGAGTACGAGGCGGTCAAGAAGCACGCCGAGTTCGGCTGGGCGATCTTGCGCAAGATCCCGTCGTTGGAGGACGCCAGCCTGCTGGTCCTCCACCATCACGAGCGGGTCGACGGTCGCGGCTACCCGAGTGGACTGGTCGGCGAGCAGATCCCCCTCGGGGCGCGCATCGTTGCCGTCGTAGATGCCTTCGACGCCATGCTGTCGAGCCGCAGCTACCGCGACGGTCTGGGCGTCACCGAGTCGCTGCGCCGGCTCGAAGAGAGCGCGGGCACCCAGTTCGACGCCCGCATCGTCAAGCTGTTCGTGCGCCTGGCCCGGGGCGAGGTCGAGGAGATCTCGAGCCTGACCCAGTCCGCGGCGTAGCGCTAGCCTGACTATCCCGGGTCGCCGACCAGCACGAACGAGGCCCAGTAGTAGGGGTGCTCGTGACGCTCCCTGATCTCCAGCATCGCTCGACCGAGCGCTTCGCTACGGCTCGGGGTGGAGCCCAGTGCACGGTAGAAGCTGGTGAGGAGCTCGCCTCTGATCTCCGGCGCGGTGTTCCAGAGCGGCAGCACGACCGATCGGGCGCCGGCGTAGAGCAGTCCGCGCGAGAGCCCGAGAAACTCGTCGCCGTCGCTGATCGTCCCCAGTCGGCCGCCGGAGCCGCTCAAGACCGCGAGCTCGGCGTCGAGCTGCAGGCCGTAGAGGTCGAACAGGGTGAGGCGGCTGTCGGCCAGCTCGATCGACGAGAACATCGGGTTGTCGCTACGAAACTCGGCGCTCGCCGTGAGATGGACGATGCGCGCCCGACCGGCACCCAGCCGCAGCGCACCGGCCGAGGCGGCGTCGCCGCTGAGGACGCGCGGCCGCTCGAGCTGCGCTGCCAGTGCTTCGAGTTCGGTTCGATCCTTCTCGGAGGGCGACATCAGGAGGGCGCCGCGCCCGCCGCTGTGGGACCTCGTTCGGCACCGGTGAAAGACGGCCGCCGTCGGGGCGTACGAAATCCTGAAGCGATCCGCGAGGTAGCCGCGACCGTCGTGGAGGGCGGAGAAGGGGAGCCAGTGCAGAAAGCCGTGCGGCACGATGACCAGCGGTCCGCCGGGCCCGAGCTGCTCCTCGAGCGGCTCGATCAGCTCGAGATAGAGCTCGTGCAGAACCTGGCGGGAAGCGTCGAGGATGCGCCCGGCGAAGCGATCGACGTGAGCGTGCCCGAGCCGGAACTTGAGCTGCTGATCGTTGTAACGGCGCATGATCTCGCGCACCCGTGAGGCGACGCTCACCGGAGTTACCGTGAGCTGCCGTTCGCTCAGGGTGCACGCGTAGATGGTGTCGCGAGCGGTGTAGAGCTCGATCAGGGTGCTCTCGGGTGGCAGGGCGGCGCGGATGTCGTCGAGTCCGACGGTGGTGGTCGTCTGCAGCGAAACGAACTCGGGATCCACCGCGCTGACCTCGCGCAGGCTGTCGGCCAGCGCGTCCTCGGTGTCGCGGGTCAGGCGGCGCAGCTCCTCGAGCTCTTCCCCCGAAGGCTCTTGCGCCACCTCCTGGGTGTCGATGCGGCGGTAGTACCAGTTGAGCTCCTCGCGCAAGCGCCGGACGCGCTCGACCTGGGAGCTACGCGCCTTGCGGGTCGGCAGGCCCAGCCCGTGAACCGCGAGCAGGTCGACCATGTTGCGCGCCTTGGCGGTCTCCATGAAGTGGAAGACCGCCTCCGGCTCGGGCTCTTTCTGGCCGCCTTCGACCAGTAGGGCGACGAGGCTCTCGTAGACCTCGAGCGGGCTCTCGAGCAGCGGAATCTTGAGCTCCGCTGCCCGCGCCGACGAGCGGCTTCGGGCGAGCCGTTCATGGGCCGCCTGGAACGCCTCGAGAGCCGCCGCCGGGTCTCCGACCCGCTCTTCGACCAGGCCGGAGATGAAATGCACCTGGTAGTCGAGCGCCGGCAGGTCGAGCTCGCGGAGCCGCCCGAGGGCGCGGTCGCACAGCCGCCGCGCGCCGATCGGGTCCTCCGCCTGGAGCCGCAGACGGGCGCTCAGCGCTTCGCAGGCGGCGACCTTGGCGTGGAGACCGCCGGCCATGAAGATCGCGTGCGCCGACTCGGTCAGGCCCTCGGCCTCGTAGCGGCGGCGTTCACGGGCTAGCGCCACCGCCTTGTACAGGTCGATCAGTCCGAGCCAGATCTGATTCCGCTCGCCGACGAAGATCTCGCGCGCCCTGGCGAACAGCTCGAGTCCGAGGATGATCTTGCCCTGGCGAGTGCGAGCGATCGCCAGGTAGGTCAGTGCCTTGGCGGCCTCGTAGCGCATGCCCAGCCGCTCGAAGCTGCGAAAGGCCGCCTCGGCGGTGCGCAGCGTCTCGTCGATGAGGTTGAGCTCGAGGTAGATCTCGCCTTCGTCGAGGTCGCAGAGCGCTCGATGGTAGACCTCACCGGTCTCCTCGCAGCGGTCTCGCGTCTTGCGGTAGAGCTCGATCGCGGTGGTGTACTCGCCGCGCAGGTAGTACAGGTAGGCGATGTTGTACTCGACTTCGCCGAGCAGCAGGGGAACGTCCCCCTGCTCGCAGTAGAGGCGCGCTCGGTTGTAGACGTCCTCGGCTTCCTCGAAGTTGTGCAGCCCGATGTGCACGGTTGCCAGGTTGCGTAGGCAGTGGGCCACGTCGGCCGGACCGCCGACCTCGAGCAGCCGATCGTAGGCGCTCTCCATCAGTCGTCGGGATTCCTCGAAGCGCTCCTGACGGTAGACGATGGTCCCGAGGTTGAGATCGAGCCGGCCGAGCCGCAGGGCGTCCTCTTCGGCCTCGAAGATCTTGCGCGCCTCCTCGGCCCACTCCAGGGCCCGATCGTGCTGGCCCACGAACGCCAACGTCTGGAGGGCGCTGCTGCGGGTGATTCCGGCCTGCAGAGACTCGCCGAGCTCTTCGTAGATGGCCAGCGCCTCCTCGTAGAGCT
>JAHEKO010000405.1 GCA_024638355.1 Acidobacteriota bacterium | reverse complement strand
ATCGGGAAGGTCTGCCCCGGCGGCAGCGAGAGGTTCTCGCCCGACAGCTCGAAGTAGTCGCCCGCCCGATGGTTGCAGACCATCGGCCGATCGGTGGCCACGACTTCGACCCGCAGGTCGTAGAGGGTGAAGGCGTCGTCGATCTCCGGCATCCCGATACTGTACCGGCAAGGCGGCTCGCCTCTGCTAGCCTGCTGGATCGCTGAAGCCACCATGAGCTCCACTGCCTCCAAACCGGAGCCCCTCACCTTCTACGGCGGCCTGGCCGGCGCCCTCCTGCCGTTCGTTCTGTTCTTCGGCGGGGTGATCTGGCTCGGGCTCTCGGGGGCGCCCGACGAGCGCGGCTTCTGGCCGATCCTGGTGGCGGCGCTGACGCTGGGGCTCGCGCTCGCGCGCGACCGCCACCGCTACGCCGAGACGATCGTCGCGGGCATGAGCCGGCGCATCGTGCTCTTGATGATCCTCGCGTGGCTCCTTGCCGGGGTGCTCGGCACGCTGATGAACGCCAGCGGCTTCGTCGAGGCGCTCGCCTGGCTGGCGACCCGGACCGGCGTCTCGGGCGGCGGCTATGCGGCGGCGGCCTTCCTGATCTGCTGCCTGGTCTCTACCTCGACCGGCACCAGCCTGGGCACGGTCATCATCTGCGCTCCCCTCCTCTATCCCGCCGGCGCGCCGCTCGGCGTCGACCCGGTGGTGCTGATGGCGGCGATCCTCGGCGGCGCGACCTTCGGCGACAACATCTCGCCGGTCTCGGACACCACCATCGCCTCGGCCGCCACCCAGGACGCTTCGATTGGCGACGTCGTGCGCTCGCGCCTGAAGTACGCGCTGCCGGCCGCGCTGGCGGCGCTCATCCTCTACGCGGCCCTCGGCGGCGGCACCCTCGCCGCGGCCGCGGATGGAGCCTCGCGGCTCGGCGAGGCCGGCCCGCGCGGGCTGCCGATGCTCCTCGTGCCGGCGTTCGTCATCGCGCTCCTTCTGGCCAAGCGGCATCTGCTCGAAGGGCTCCTCTTCGGCATCGCGCTGGCGGTCGCCCTCGGGCTCGGCCTCGGCCTGTTCGCCACCGCGGACGTCTTCTACCTCGACCTCGAGAGCTTCGGCGCGCGCGGCCTCATCGTCAGCGGCCTCGAGCGCGGCGTGGGCGTGTCGATCTTCACCATTCTCCTCATGGGGTTGGTCGCCGGTCTGGAGGCGACCGGCCTGATGGATCGACTCGTCGGGCTCGCCCGGAAGCGGGCGCGCACTCCGCGCGCCGTGGAGCTCTGGACGTTCGGTACGGTCTCGGCGGCGGCCCTCCTGACCACCCATTCGACGGTCGCCATCCTGGCGGTGGGCGACTTCACCCGGGAGGCCGGGCGCCGAGCGGGAATCCCCGGGCCGCGGCGGGCCAACGTGCTCGACATCACCGTCTGCACCTACCCCTTCCTGCTGCCCCACTGCATCCCGACGATCCTCGCGGCGAGCATGAGCCAGGGCGCGGCCGGCATGCCGAGGCTCACGGCGCTCGAGGTCGGACTGGCCAACTTCCACTCGTGGGCACTTCTGGCGGTGGTGCTGCTCGCGATCTCCACCGGCTGGGGCCGGTTCAGCGATCGGCCGACGACAGACCCGGAACCGGGCGCGGCGATCCGCTAGCGGCAGGCTAAGCTTTCGTCCCGATGGGCGGGAGAGCGGCAGGGATCGTCGCGGGCGGACTCGCGAAGGCCGGCCTGGCTCTCTGTCTGTGGACGGCGAGCCCGCTGGCGGCCTGGGTCGAGGACCGCGACGAGCATCGGCGAGTGCGGCGCGAAGAGATTCTCGCTGCGATGGAGAGAGAGGCCGGCCGCGGCTACGACATCACGGCGGTGACCCAGGGCGGCAGGTTCTTCGGTGAGATGCTGCTGGAGATCGCGCGACGCGCGCTGGATGCCGGCGAAGCCGACAGACCGCTATTCCTGGATCACCGCGACACCTTCGACGCCTACCTCGAGGTCACCGGGCTCGCCCCGGAGGAGGCGCCGCTCTTCGTCCGTAAGGCCTTCGACCACCGGCAGGATCAGTACGTCGAGCTCCGCCCCGGGCGCGTGATCGAAGAGATCGAAGCGGGTCCCGAGCCGAAGCTCGCCCTGAGCGTGCGCTCGGGCTGGGGAGACGCCGAGGATCTGCCGGACAGATACTCCTACATCGACGCCCGGTCGACGCCGAAGCTCCGGGTGACCAACCGCAGCAGGATCACCTACAAGCTGCTCGACTTCGGCGAGTCGATTCTGCACGACGAGGTCTCGGGCGTCAGCGGCCGCGCGACGACGGGCCTCCTCGCCCTCCTGTTCGACCTGATCGGCGACAGCAAGATTCTCGGCTCGCGCTCCGCTCTTGCCGAGGACGGCCTCCTGATCGTGGTCGGCCGCGGCCGCAAGGGGTTCATCACGGTCAGCGGCACCGTCACGGTGCGACCCGACGGTGTCGCCACCCGCGGACTGCCGAAGGGTCGCGCCGACCTACGCACAATCGAGAAGCGGCTGGAGACTCGACAGCGGATCCGCTACCGGTGACCCTCGCGGCTTCGGCCGGCGCTCGGCTCGCGGCGGATCGGGCTAGCGTTTGATGGCCACCAGCACCCCGACCAGCGCCAGCACCGCCAGAGCGCCCAGGATGATGGGGAATGCGGCTGCACCCGGCTCGAAGTTGCCCCGACTCGCTAGATAGAACAGCCCCAGGCCACCCGCCAACATCAGTCCCAGCAGTACCGCCACGAGCCGCGCGGTGATCGAGGACGCGTAGCCGGCCGTAGCCAGCCGCAGAGCGTGGCGGATCTCCGCCGCACTCGTGCCGGGATGCGAACGCAGGAACTCGCGAATCGTCGCCGAGAGCTGGCCGGCGAGCTCCTGGGTGTTGGGCGAGGGCGCGGGTTCATGGGCCGGGACGATCGGCACAAACGTCATCGGGACACTCCTCCATCCACTGCCGCTCTCACCCTCGCAGCGCGGCTCGGGTGCCGCAACACCCGAAAAGGCTGGAGGCGCGGGCGATATGATCGGCCGACCCCGGAGAGCAGAGAGTGGCTCGAGAAGACCCTCAGCTGGTGGCCGGCATCAGGGCCGGCGACTCGGCGACCCTGGAACAGGTCGTCCGCACCTACCTCCGGCAGATCGAGCGCGCCGGGAGGGGCGCCGGACTCGACGCCCATCAGGCCGAGGAGGTCGCCCAGGCCACCTTCGTCACCTTCATCGAGACCGCGCGCCGCTTCGAGGGCCGCTCGACGGTCCGCACCTGGCTGTTCGGGATCTTCTTCCGCAAGCTCCAGGAGGCGCGGCGCGGATTCGCCAAGGACCGCAAGATGGACGACATCCACGAAGTCTTCGAGAGCCGCTTCGACGAGCGGGGCCATTGGAGCACACCGCCCCGCGCGCCGGACGCCCAGCTCGACACTGAGGAGACCCTGGACCAGATCGAAGAGTGTCTCGAGACCACCCCGGAGCGTCAGCGTGCGGCGTTCGCCCTTCGCGAGATCGAGGAGCTCTCCACCGACGAGATCTGTAACATCCTCGACGTCACCCGCACCAACCTGGGTGTGATGCTGTTTCGAGCGCGCAACCGGCTGCGCGAGTGTCTCGAGTCGAAAGGGCTGCGGAGGTAACGACATGCTCAGCTGCAAGCAGGTGGCCACCGCGGTCGCTTCGGGTGAGCTCGACTCGGCGGGCCTTCGCCGCCGGCTCGGCGTCTGGCTCCATCTCATGATGTGCGGCCACTGCCGCTGCTATGTCCGGCAGATTCGAGACCTCGGCGCATCCGCGCGGGCCCTCCTACGCCGGAAGTCGAGCGACGGCCACGCCCTCGCCAGCCTCGAGAAGCGGCTGATCGAACGCTGTCACGAGGCGCCGGACCACCAGCCCTCCGGCGGCTAGCCGTAGCTTCG
>JAHEKO010000404.1 GCA_024638355.1 Acidobacteriota bacterium | reverse complement strand
GACGATGTTGGCGTAACCGACAACCTCCTCACCCCAGTCGAACGTTACGGTATGGCCGAGCGGCGGCGAGCTGACGTCGGGCGGCGCCAGCTTCCGCCAGCGTTCCTGGGAAACGCCCGACTTCGCCCGCGGCGCGTGAATCCCGCCATCGACCGCGACCCGTTCGGCGAATCCGGGCGTCGCGCCTTCGACCCGCGGCAGACCCCAACGGCCCACCGGCGGCGTCGACCAGACGCGCGGCGCCTCGACCTCGGCCACGGAGCCGGCCGGCGCCAGCAGCTCGGCGCTGTAGGTACGGGCGACGCTCCAACTCTCGTCGCTCACCAGCCGCAGCGGCTCTGCCCCCTCGACCCGCAGGTGGAGCAGAAAGCCTCCCACGCCGCGCCCGCTGCGCAGCTCCGCCGCGACCCGGTTGGTGCCCGGCTCGAGGAGATAGCCGACCTCGTAGGTCGCCAGCGGCTCGCCGTCGCGGTAGCTGTCGGCGCCGACCAGCTCGCCGTTGACGTAGAGGAAGTACGCCTCATCGGCGCGACACGAGATTCGAGCGCGCCCCGGGAAGCCCGCCAGCTCGAAATCCCGAAAGACGAAGAACGACACGCCGGCGGCTCCGTCCACGGGCTCGGCCCAGATCCACTTCGCCGCGGCGGTAGGCGGTCCGAAAGCGGCGTAGGCGCGGTGCAGGCCGCGTTCGGCGAGTGCCAGGATCGCCAGCGCCAGGACCAGAAGCAGCCACGCCCTGGACGAGCCGAGGAGTGCCCGAACCGGTTGGCGCGCCATGGCCCGGATTCTAGCCTGATGCTCTCCCCGATCTTCTACCGCGCAGCGGCCTGGCCCGCGCCCGTTGTGCCGGCTTCGCTTTTCAGCCAGAATCTCCTCCGGTGACGTCTGCGAGCCCGATCGAGCCGGACGCGCCGGTACCCGCGCTGGCCGTCATCGCTCTGGTGGCGCTGGTCGCGGCGATTCTGACCGCGGTGGTCCACTACCGGCCACGGCCCCGGCCGGCGCGCGCGCCGGCAGCGGTCGCCGAGCCGCCCGCCGAGATCGAGCCCGAGGCCCCGACCGCCGCCGTGCTGGTCGACGCCATTCCCTGGGGCCGCATCGAGCGGATCGAGTCGGCGAGCGGCGAGCTGCTGCCGCTCCCCGTGCCGCAGGAGACTCCGGTGTTGCTCGAGCTGCCGGTGGGCGACTGGCGGGTGGCGCTCTCCAACCCCCGCTTCGACGGCGAGCGAAGCTGCGACCTGAGCCTGGCCGCGGGCGCGCGCGGCGACTGCCTGGTCGAGTTCGAGCGGCTGACCGTGGACCAGTACTTCCGGGAAGCCGGCTGGTGGCGCTGACCCGCTCGCTGGGCCGCCGGCTGCCGGTGCTGCTCGCGGCGCTCGCGCTGACGCTGGCCGCGCCGGCTGTTCGAGCCAGCCTGCGACAGACGTACGCCGAGGCTCTGGCGGCGATGCAGGCCGAGAGCTGGCCGCAAGCCGAGCGGCTCTTCCGCGCCGCGATCGAGCTGCGCTCCAGCGAGGCCCGCAGGCTGACTCTCAAGCGCATCCACCAGCCCTACCTTCCCCACTACTACCTCGGCGCCGTGCTCGCCCGCCAGGGGGACTGTCGCGGAGCACTCGAAGCGTGGCAGCGTTCGCAGGAGCAGCAGGTGGTCGCCGCGATAGGCCTCCAGCAGGAGCTCGACCGTCGGCGCGCGGCCTGCGAGAGCAGGCTCGAGCGGCTGGCCGAGCGCGCCGCGGAGACCGAGGCGCTGCTGACCGCGGCCGCGATCCAAGCCGAGCGCCTCGGGCAGCCGGAGCGCGCGTACCTGCTGGGGCTCGGCCACGAGGGCGGTTTCGGCACCCTCGGCCAGCGACTGGCCTCGGCGCGTGAGGCGATCACCGAGAGCCGAGAGGAGATGCGGCGAGCGCAGGCGAGTCAGGACCTGGAGCTCGCCACCGCAACGCTCGAGCGGGCACGCGAGACGGCACAAGAGCTCGACGCGGCTCTCGAGGAGATCGAGCGCCTCGACCGGGAGGTGGCCGCCGCGCGAGCGACGAAGCGCGACCGGATCGAGCAGGTGCGAGCGCTGGCGCGCCGGGTGGACGGAATGCTGCGCTCGCGGAGCCCGCTGCCGCCCGCGCTGCGCGGTCGTCGCCAGCGGCTCGAGTCGCTCCTGTCGATCGCCCTGGCGCTGCCGGAGACCGCCACCCTGGAGCAGATCGCCGGGCTCGAGCGCGGGCTGCTCACCTTCGAGCGGCAGCTCCAGCGCTCGGCGGCGCCGCCGCCCGGGACGCTCCGCTCGGGGGCGATCGCCTTCCTGCGCGCCGACTACCGGGCCGTGCTCGAGCGTCTGGAGGAGATTCCCTATGGCAGCGGCAAGGCGCGGGCGCACTGCTTGCTGCTGCGCTCGGCCGCCGCGTTCGCCCTGCACGTCGCCGGCGGCGAGGCCGACTCCGCGCTGCTCGAGCGGGCCCGGGCGGACGCCGCCGCGGCGCGCCGGAACGTGGCCGATCTGCGACCGGCGACGAGCGCCTTTTCGCCGCGCTTCGTGCTCTTCTTCGAAGCCGCGGCGGGTCCGGTCCCTGGAGCCTAGCCGGCTAGGAGGAAATCATGCCGAAGAGTGGACGCGACGACATCAAGCACTTCATGCGCGGCCTGATCAAGCGCAACCCGGAAGAGCCCGAGTTCCACCAGGCGGTGCGGGAGGTGGCGGAGAGCCTGCTCCCCTTCATTCGCGAGCATCCCGAGTACCGCAAGGCGCAGATCCTCGAGCGGATGACCGAGCCCGATCGAATCGTCATCTTTCGGGTCACCTGGGAGGACGACGCCGGTCGCTTCCACGCCAACCGCGCGTGGAGGGTCCAGTTCAACAACTCGATCGGACCGTACAAGGGCGGGCTGCGGTTCCACCCCGAGGTCAATCTGAGCGTGCTCAAGTTTCTCGGCTTCGAGCAGACCTTCAAAAACAGCCTCACCGGCCTGCCGATCGGCGGCGCCAAGGGCGGATCCAACTTCGACCCGAAGGGCAAGAGCGATCGCGAGGTCATGCGCTTCTGTCAATCGCTGATGCTCGAGCTACATCGCCACATCGGCGACGACATCGACGTCCCCGCCGGCGACATCGGGGTCGGGCGCCGCGAGATCAGCTACCTGTTCGGGCAGTTCAAGCGGCTCGAGAACCGCTTCGCCGGCATCCTCACCGGCAAGGGCCTCTCTTTCGGCGGCAGCCTGATCCGCACCGAGGCCACCGGCTACGGCGCCGTCTATTTCATGGAGGAGATGCTCGGCCACCGCGGCGAGGGTCTGGAGGGCAAGACCTGCGTCGTCTCCGGCGCCGGCAACGTCGCCCTCTACGCCATCGAGAAGCTGAGTCAGCTCGGCGCGCGCGTCGTCACCGCCTCCGACTCGAGCGGCTTCGTCCACGACGCCGACGGCATCCAGGGCGACAAGCTCGAGTGGCTCAAGGAGCTGAAGGAGGTCCGGCGCGGACGCGTGGCCGAGTACGCCGAGCAGTTCGGTTGCGACTTCCACGCCGGAAAACGGCCCTGGCGCGTGCCGTGCGACCTCGCCTTCCCCTGCGCCACCCAGAACGAGATCGACGGCGACGACGCCAAGTCCCTGCTCGCCAACGGCCTGATCGGGCTGGCCGAAGGCGCCAACATGCCGAGCACCCTCGACGCCCAGCGGCGCTTCCACGCCGAGCGGATCCTCTTCGGCCCGGCCAAGGCGGCCAACGCCGGCGGCGTCGCCGTCTCGGCGTTGGAGCAGAGCCAGAACGCCCTGCGCATCTCCTGGTCGCGCGACGAGGTCGACAGCCGGTTGCGCAAGATCATGACCGACATCCACGAGAAGTGCGTCCGCTGGGGCACCGAGGAAGACGGCTACGTCGACTACGTGCGGGGCGCCAACATCGGCGGCT
>JAHEKO010000403.1 GCA_024638355.1 Acidobacteriota bacterium | reverse complement strand
GATCAGAGGGTGCTGCGCCGTGCCGAGTTCGACCATCGTGCCCACATCGTGCAGCGTCGTTGCCTCGACTGCCATCGGTCGATTCCGATCGCCGAAATGGCCGCAACCACCGAGAAGCCGCCTGCCGACGTCGACGGCTCCTCGATCCAGAACCTGCCGACGATCGGCACCTGTCGGGAGTGCCACACGCCCAGGCAGGCGGCGCAGAACTGCGTGACCTGTCACTATTTCCACCCGAACAAGAGCCATCGGTCGGAGCTCTTGCTCTATCTCGATTGAGGCCGGTCGTGAAGGCAAAGCTGTTTCGCTCGGGAGCCGACAGGGGAAAGGCGATCGTTTTCAGCGCGGAAGCCGCCATCGGACGCAGCCGGGAGAGCACGATTCGCGTGGAGAGCTCGGCCGTTTCGAGCCGCCATGCCCGCATCTACTTCGACGCCGAGCGCGGACGCTACTACCTGGAGGATCTCGACAGCCTCAACGGGACCAAGCTCGACGGTGTCGAGGTGCGGCGGGTAGAGCCGCTCGAGCGGCTCCACGTGCTGGAGTTCGGCGGCGACGGTGTCGAGTTCGTCTTCCAGGCTGTCGACCTGACGCCGGCAGCGAAAGCCGAGGGCGGCGAGCCGAGCGCACCGGCAGCTGCGGCCGCCGGCACTGCGGTCGAGCGGGAGATGCCGGAGCTGCCCCCGAGCCTCGAGGAAGACGCCGCGGCAGGCGACGGGGCCTTGCCCGTGGACGGCACCGCGGTCGACCGCGAGCTGCCCGAGGTGCCGCAGGCGCTCCTCGAAGACATCGGCGAGACGGTGCCGGTCGAGGTGGAAGAGGCGAAGGAGATGACGCCGGTGAAGGTAGACCTTCCCGAGGCGCCGGCCGGCGACGCCCCGTTCTTTCTCAAGCTACACGAGCCTCCCGAAAGCGAGCGCATACCGCTCGAGCCGGGCAAGTGTGTGATCGGCCGCGCGCGGGGAGCGGACATCACCGTGGAGGATTCCTCGGTATCGCGGCGCCACGCCCTGCTCTCGATCGGCGCCAAGGTCACGGTACGCGACCTGGGCAGCCGCAATCACACCCTGCTCGACGGCGAGCGTGTCGAAGGCGAAGTCGAGGTCCCCGCCGGCTCGACTCTGCGCTTCGGAGCGCTCGACGCCACTCTGCTGGCCGGGAGAAACGCGGAGTGAACGCCGCGCCGGACCGGGTCGACGTGCTGGTCGTCGGCGGCGGCCCCGCCGGAACGGCCGCGGCCTTCCGCGCCCGCGAGCTTGGCCTGTCCGCACTGGTCATCGACTACGACGACCTGATGAAGCGCATCCGCGACTACTCGAAAGACAAGCTGATCCTGCCGAGCTTCGGCGGCGGCGACAAGATGAGCTTTCCGAAGGGCGGCAAGCTGATCGAGTCGCTCTGCTTCTCGCCGATCGACAAGGACGAGATGTGCGCCTGCTGGAAGGGCCTCTACGAGGAGCACGGCATCCCGACGCGGATCGGGCTCGAGCTCACCGGCCTCGAAGACGACGGCGAGGGCGGCTGGCGGGCGGCGGTCTGGAATCACGGTGATCAGGCCGAGGAGACCCTGGCGGCGCGGTTCGTGGTGGTGGCCGTGGGGCGCGGCGTGCCCCGACACTTCGACATTCCGGGCAACACCGAGGGCATCGCCTTCCGCCTGGCCGATCCCGCCGACTTCGTCGGCCAGCCCTGTTGCGTGGTCGGCGGCGGAACCTCCGCCGCCGAAGCGGTGATCGCGGTGTCGAACGCCAAGGCCGCCGCCGGCGACAAGACGGCGGTCTACTGGTCCTATCGCGGCGACCGCATGCCGCGCATCTCCAAGGCGCTGGCCGAGGTCTTCTTCGAGGCCTACGTCGGCAACGGCAACATCCGCTACTACCCGCTGAGCGAGCCGGCCGCGGTGCTGACCGGCGACGATCACCAGGAGTACCTCGCGGTGCGGGTCGACCGGCGGCAGATGGACGGCCGGCCCGCCGAGACCCTGCAACTGGAGTTTCCGAAGCGGGCCTGCATCGCCTGCATCGGCGAGGACCTGCCGGAGAAGCTGCTGGAGGCGATCGGCAGCCCGCTCGTCACCGGCGGGCCGAAGAACAAGCGGCGCGTCGTCGTCAACCGCTATCTGGAGACCGCGCGGCCCGGCGTCTTCCTGGCCGGTGACCTGCTGAGCCAGGCCTATCTCGAGGCCGACGACTTCGCCGGCGATCCGGCCGGCTTCCGCGAGGTCAAGCACCGGGGCAACGTCAAATCCGCGCTGCGCGACGGGGTATTCGTGGCGGAGGTGATGCGGCAGCGCTTCGACGGCAAGACCGAGATCGAGGTCGAGATCGAGGACGCCGAGGAGCCAAAGCCGCCGAGCGTAGTCGCCGCCCTCGGCGAGCCGGCGGGCCGCGGCGCTCCCCCGCCCGCCAGCGAGAGCCCCGACCGCGCGGTCGCCGACGAGGGGGCCGCCTTTCTCGTCCGCCTGCTGCCGACCGGGGTCGAGGAGAACGAGTATCCGCTGCGCCGCAACGGCGTCACCACCTTCGGCAGTGGCGACTGCGACATTGCCTTCCCCAGCGATTCCACGCTGTCGAGCTCCCACGGCTCGATCTCCCACGGTGAAGAGGGCTTTCTCCTGCGCGACGACGGCGCCCGCAACGGCGTGTTTCTGCGTGCCGCGCCGGCTACGAAGCGGGCGCTGGCGGACCGAGACCTGATCCGCGCCGGACGCCAGTTTCTGCGCGTCGTCGCAGGAGACGGCGCGCCGGCTCTCGTCCACTACGATCCCAGCGGTCGCGAGGTCGGGCGCCATGAGCTCTCCGACGGTCGGCCGCTGATCTTCGGCCGCCAAGCTCCCGACGTCACCCTCGACGCCGAGGACACGGTCCTTTCCCGCCGGCATTTCGCGGTGTCGATAGAGGGCGGCCGGGTCACGATCAAGGACCTCAAGAGCCTCAACGGGACCTATCTGCGCGTCCGTACGGCAGCGCCGCTCGAGCACGGCGACGAGTTCCGGGCCGGCCAGCAGCGGCTCGTCTTCAGTCTCCGCGGTGGCGCGGTGCTCGACCCGGGCCAGCCGCTCGCGGCCGCCCCGGCGCCCACTTCCGCGGTTGCCGAAGCCGAAGAGGGCCCCGCCGCGCCCCCTGACGGAGCCGTTACCGTCACCTTCAAGGGCACCGGCCGCAGCGTGCCGATCGGGCCCGGCCAGAGCGTCTGCGAGGCGGCGGAAGCGGCCGGAGTCGCTCTCAACGCCGAATGCCACTCGGGTATCTGCGGCAGCGATCCGGTACGAATCTTGTCGGGTGCAGAGAACGTGGTCGGGCCGCCGGGCGATCAGGAGCGAGAGACTCTCGAAGACCTTTGCGAGCTCGAGCCCGGTGAGTGCAGGCTCGCCTGTCTTCTGCGGATCAACGGGCCGGTCGAGGTCGAGATTCTCTAGCCCGCCGGGAGGTTGACGCGGATCGTCGTCCACATCTTGCCCGCGACGCCGTACTTCGTTGCCGGGCGGAAGGTGGCCCCCTTCGCCGTCTCCACGGCCAGCTCCTTGAATCGGCGCTTCGCCGACTCACGCGGCGCCACCCGCGCCGTGATGACGTGCCCGTCTTCGCTCACCAGCACCTCGACCATGATCTCGAGAGGCTTCCGCGGAGCGTCGAACCCCTCCGGGTAGACGGGCGCCGGCACCTTCACCAGCGACGGTGGCGTCACTCCCGGGTCGGGTCCGAGGAGCTCGCCGCGGCGGACCTCCGGCGCCCCTTCGGGCCGCGGCCCGGGTCGAGGCGGAGGCGGCGGCCGGAGGCGCTCCGGTGGCGTCTCCTCCGTCGAGCCGGCGACGGACGGCTCTTCACCGCCGGGCTGGGCCGCAGGGGGCCGCGCCGGCGGTGAATCCGGCGGCGGCGCTGCGCGCGCCTCGTCCTCGGGCAGCTCGGGCGGCTGCTG
>JAHEKO010000035.1:11984-15924 GCA_024638355.1 Acidobacteriota bacterium | reverse complement strand
CGAATGCTCTCGCCGGTTCGGGCCTGGATCGGAGCCCTGCTGGCCGCAGGGGCGTTGGCGAATTCGGCGGTCTGCGCGGCCCAGGTCGACACCGGCGGCGTCGAGTCGCCGCGCAACGCCAACTACGAGATCGACGTCCGGCTCGATCCCGACGCCAGGCTGCTCTACGGCCGGCAGACCGTGACCTGGCGCAATATTCGCGACGCCCCCACCGCAGAGCTCTGGTTCCACCTCTACTGGAACGCCTGGCGCAACGATCGAAGCACCTGGCTGCGCGAGGATCGCTACCGCGGCCGCAGCGATCGCGGCGACGATCTCGAGCAAGGCGATTGGGGTTGGCTCGAGGTCCAGGCGATCCGGCTGGCGGGGGGCGCGGAGCTCGATCGCCGCTTCGAGTCGCCCGACGACGGCAATCCCGACGACCGCACCGTTCTGGTCGCGTCGCTGCCCGAGCCGGTCGAGCCGGGGGGCGAGGTGCGGGTCGAGCTGGAATGGACCGCCAAGGTGCCGCGCACGTTCGCCCGCACCGGATTCCGCGGCAACTACTACTTCATCGCCCACTGGTTCCCGAAGCTGGGGGTCTTCGAAGGCGACGGCTGGAACTGCCACCAGTTCCACGCCGCGACCGAGTTCTTCTCCGACTACGGCGTCTACGACGTGCGGCTGACGCTGCCCTCCGAATACGTGGTCGGCGCGACCGGGCGCGAGCTCGAGCGGCGTGACAACGGCGACGGCACCGCCACCCATCGCTACGCCCAGGCCGACGTCCACGGCTTCACCTGGACGGCGAGCCCGGACTACGTCGAGCTCGAGCGGCGGTTCGAGGCCGCGGGACTGCCGCCCGTCGACATCCGGCTGCTGCTCCAGCCCGAGCATCTCGCCCAGGCCGACCGCCACTTCCACGCCACCAGCGCGGCCCTCGAGCTCTACGGGAGATGGTACGGGCCGTACCCCTATGGCCACGTCACCGTGGTCGATCCCGCCTTCGGCAGCGGTGCGGGCGGCATGGAGTACCCGACGATCTTCACCTGCGGCACCCGGCTCTTCAACCCCTTCGGTGGCGGGCGGCCCGAAGGGGTCACGGTGCACGAGGCCGGGCACCAGTTCTGGTACGGCATCGTCGGCAACGACGAGTTCGACGCCGCCTGGCTCGACGAGGGGCTCAACACGTTCTCGACCGGACGGGTCATGGACCGGACCTACGGTCCGAGCGCGTGGGTCAAGCGCTACTTCCGGCCGCCCGGTACCGAGACCGGCGGCTTTCTCCCGCGGCTCTTTCCCGACATCCGCGATCCAGGCGTCATCTCGAGCTCGCGGCTGAGGCGCTACCGCGCGCACGCGACGAGCGACGTCCCCGCCCGGCCGACCTGGCGCGCCTTCCCGGGCTCGATCGGCAACATCAGCTACAGCAAGACGGCGATCTGGCTGGCGACCCTGGAGAACCATCTCGGCTGGGAGCGGCTGCAGCCGATCATGGCGACCTTCTTCGACCGCTGGAAGTTCCGACATCCGCGTCCGGAGGACTTCCTGGCCGTCTTCGACGAGATGGCCGGGGAGGACCTCGGCTGGTTCTTCGACCAGGTCTTCTACGACGACGTCCGGTTCGACTACGCCATCCAGACGGTGAAGAGCGAGGCGATCGAGGGCGAGGGCTGGTTCGAGGGCGAGAGCGGGCTCGAGTACCGCCGGCGCGACGACGCCGAGGAGGACGCGACGCGCTACCGCAGCGAGGTGGTGGTGCAGAGGCTCGGGGAGGGACGCTTCCCGGTCGATGTGCTGCTGGTCTTCGAGGACGGCCGCGAGGTGCGCAAGCGGTGGGACGGCGCCTACCGATGGACCCTGCTCAGCGAGGAGGGCCCCGCCAAGCTCGAGTACGCCGAGGTCGATCCCGACCGCGTGCTGCTGCTCGACGTCGACTTCACCAACAACAGCCGCCGGCTGCAGGCGCGGAACCAGCTGCCCGCCGTGAAGTGGGCGTCGAAGTGGATGGTCTGGTTCCAGGACCTGCTGGCGACGTACGCTTCGTTCGTCTGACCCAGGCCCCATTTTCTCCTCGATGACCGATCCCCTGCGCACCGCCCTGAATGGAGCCGCCCGCCTGGGGCGCGTTCCCCGCATCCTGGTCTGGCTGTGGCTGGCGAATCTGCTCTTCGCGCTGCCGCTGGCGGTGCGCGTCGGCGAGTCGATTCGGCATTCGATCGGCGCGAGCCAGGTGGGAGCGAGCCTCCTCGACGGGCTCGACCTGGTCTGGCATTCGGAGTTCCAGGCGGCGACCGAAGGCGTCGGCACCACCCTGGAGCCGAGTCAGGTCGGGGTCGGGGCGTGGCTCGACAACCTCGAGCTCTGGTTCTCCGGCGGCCTGTTCGAGCTCGACGCCGGGCTGATCGCGGCCGGCGCGCTCTACGCCCTGCTGTGGGCGCTCCTGGTCGGCGGCGCGCTCGCCTACCTGCAGAGCGGCGAGCGGCCGACCACCCGCCGCTTCTTCGGCTTCGGCGGCGAATTCTTCTTCCGGTTCGTTCGCGTCACCGCCCTGGCCGCCGGCCTCTACTACCTGGTCTACCGCTTCTCGAGGTGGCTCTTCGGCTGGCTCGAGCAACGGACCCGGGACGTGACGGTGGAGAAGTCGGTGCTCCTCGTCTACCTGCTGGCGGCGGTGGTCGTGCTGCTCTTGCTGCTCTTCGTGCGCATGGTCTCCGACTACGCCAAGGTGGCGATCGTGCTGGAAGACCGGCGCAGCGCTCTCTTCGCTCTCCTGCGGGGAGTGCGCTTCGTTTTCAGCCGGCCGTTCGGCACCTTCGCCCTGGTCGCCCTCGCCGGCGTATTCGGCTGCCTGGTGATCTGGCTCTACGCGCGGCTCGCCCCCGGCGTGGGCCAGGCGACCTGGAGCGCGGTAATCGGCGCTTTCGTCGCCTCCCAGCTCTTTCTTGTCGCTCGGCTCGGGGTGCGGCTCGCGCTGCTCGGCGCCGAGCTCGATCTCTACGAACAGGCTTCGCTCTTCGGCGACGCCCACGACGACTGAGGAACTGACCATGAGACTGTCGATTTTCAGCCTGGCGCTGCTCTGCGCCCTCGCCGGCTCCGCGGGCGCCGAGGGAGAGGCCGATCAAGGCCGAGTCATCCCGGGGCCGGGTGCCGTGCTCGACGAAGAGGCGCGCGTGGCCCCCGTCAACCGAATCCTGCGCGAGCGACTCGAGGGGCTCCTGCCCGAGCTGATGCGCGAGGCGGGTATCGACATGTGGCTGGTGATCAACCGCGAGTACGCCGAGGATCCGGTCTACCTGCGGTTGGTGCCGGAGCCGATCTTCGCCGCCCGGCGCACCACCATGCTGGTCTTCTTCGACCGCGGTCCCGAGGAGGGCGTCGAGCGCCTGACGGTGAGCCGCTATCCGCTCGGCGGCGTCTACGAGGCGGCCTGGGAGGGCGGCGATCTGACCGAGCAGTGGCAGCGGCTCGCCGAGGTGATTCGCGAGCGAGACCCCCAGCGCATCGGCATCGACACCAGTGCCACCTGGCCGGTGGCCGACGGCCTGACCGCGGCGTTGAAGGAGATGCTGGTCGACGCGCTCGGTCCCGAGCTGGCGCAGCGGCTGGTGAGCGCCGAGGAGCTCGTCGTCCGCTGGCTCGAGAGCCGGGTCGAGTCCGAGCTCGAGGTCTGGCCGCACGTCGTCGCGCTCGCCCGCGGCGTCATCTCGGAAGCGTTCTCCAGCCGGGTGATCACCCCGGGCATCACTACCCCGAGCGACGTCGCTTGGTACATCCGGCAGCGCTACACCGATCTCGGGCTGCCGATCTGGTTCATGCCCTACGTCAACATCCAGCGCCCGAGCTTCGAGTGCGCCGCCGACAACCCGTTCTGCGGCAAGTCCGACGTGCCGATCGAGCGTGGGGACGTGCTGCACACCGACGTCGGCATCTGCTACCTGCGACTCTGCACCGACAC
>JAHEKO010000035.1:0-11884 GCA_024638355.1 Acidobacteriota bacterium | reverse complement strand
ATGTCGACGCATGGCGATCCCTATGGCTTTCGATTGATCGCTCCGGGCCAGCCGCTCGAGCGCTGGGAGCTGCCAGCCGCGGCGCCCGAGCCGCGGCAGGTGGTGGTGCAGGTGGCCGGCTGCGGCGTCTGCCACACCGACGTCTCGTTCGCGGTCGACGGGGTTCCGACCCGTCATCCGCTGCCGTTGGTGCTCGGCCACGAGATCTCGGGACGTGTGGTGGCGGCGGGAAGCGAGGCGTCGGACTGGATCGATCGCGACGTCATCGTGCCGGCGGTCGTGCCCTGCGGCTCGTGCGACGCCTGCGAGGCCGGCCGGCAGACGATCTGCCGCCGGCAGTTCATGCCGGGCAATCACGGCCATGGCGGCTTCGCCACCCACGTGACGGTGCCGAGCCACGGGCTCTGCCGGGTGCCGGACGAGCTCCCCGAGGGGCTGTCGCTCGCTCTGCTGTCGGTCGTCGCCGACGCGGTCACGACGCCGCTGGAGGCCATCCAACGTGCCGGGCTGTCCGCAGACGATGTCGCGGTCTTCGTGGGTGCGGGCGGCGTGGGCGGCTTCGGTGTCCAGATCGCCGCCGCGCTCGGCGCCGCGGTGGTGGCGATCGACGTCGACAGCTCGCGCCTGGAGCTGGCGTCGAGCCATGGAGCGAAGCTCGGCCTGGACGCCTCCGAGCTCGACCGACGGGAGATCAAGGCCGCGGTTCGACAGTTCGCGCGCGAGCGCGCGGGCGTCGGGCTGAAGATCTTCGAGACCAGCGGGACCGCCGCCGGCCAGCGGACGGCGTGGGCTCTACTCGATCCCGGAGCGCACCTGGCGGTCGTCGGCTTCACTCCGGACAAGCTCGAGCTCCGGCTGTCCAATCTCATGGCGTTCGACGCGACGGCTCGAGGCAACTGGGGCAGCTCGCCGGAGCGCTATCCCGAGGCGCTCGATCTCGTGCTGGCCGGCAAAGTCGTGCTCGAGCCCTATGTGGAGACGCATCCCCTGGATCGAGCGCCTGAGGTTCTCCAGGCGGTTGCGGAACACCGCCTCACCGGACGAGCGATCCTGGTGCCTTCGGAGCACGCGAACTGAAAGGAGTGTCCGTGAAGAGCCACGATTTGACCGATCGCTTCGAGCCGCGCGAAATCCTCTACGAGCGGCGGTCGGTGCGTGATCGCGAGGGTGAGCCGATCGCGGGTCTCCACAACGTCTGGATCACGCTGAACAATCCTCGCGAGCTGAACAGCTACACCACCGAGACCGTCAAGGAGGTGATCCTGGCCTTCCGCAAGGCCTCCAACGATCGCGCGGCGGTGGCGGTGGTCTTCACCGGCGCCGGCGATCGGGCGTTCTGCAGCGGCGGCAACACGCGCGAGTACGCCGAGATCTACAGCGGCGCGCCGGGTGAGTACCGGCAGTACATGCGTCTGTTCAACGACATGGTGTCGGGGATCCTGCACTGCGACAAACCGGTGATCTGCCGCGCGAACGGCATGCGAGTGGGCGGTGGTCAGGAGATCGGCATGGCGTGCGACTTTTCGATCGCCAGCGATCTCGCGGTGTTCAGCCAGGCGGGTCCGAAGCACGGCTCGGCTCCGGACGGCGGCAGCACCGACTTCCTGCCGCTCTTCGTGGGCATGGAGAACGCGATGATCTCCGGCACGCTCTGCAGACCCTGGAGCGCGCACCGTTTCTACATCCTGGGCGGGCTGACCAAGATCGTTCCAGCCCTCAAGGTCGAAGGCGAGTGGGTGGCCAATCCCCTGGTCGTCACCGATCGGCATCTCGACTCCTGGGGCCGGCTGGTGCTGGGCGAGTGGAAAACCGGAGAGGAGCGCGAACGAGGGCGGGAGCTCCTGCGTTCGGGCACCACCGACCTGGGTCTCCTCGACGAGGCTGTCGAGGAGCTGTGTACCGATCTCGTCTACACCATGCCGGACTGCCTCACCAAGACCGTCGAGAGCCTGCGCAAGCACAAGCTCGAGCACTGGGACCGCAACCGCGAGACGAACCGCGCGTGGCTCGCGCTCAACATGATGACCGAGGCGAACGCCGGGTTCCGGGCCTTCCACTACGGCACGCGCGAAGCGAGGGAGGTGGACTTCGTGCAGGTGCGCCGGCGCCTGTCCGAGGGCGCGCGCTGGGGTGAAGAGCTGATTCGCGAAGTGGCGCCCTGGGTCGCCGAGGCGGACGAGGTCGGAGCGTGAGCGGCGAGCGCGCCACGCTCGGGTACGACTTCCAGGAGCGGGTCGCGAGGGTCCACCTCGCCGCCCCCAAAGCCAACATACTGGACCGCGCGATGATCGCCGACCTCGGTCGGATCTGCGACGCGCTCGAGGGCCGTAGAGACCTGGTAGCGATCGTCGTCGGCACGCAGGGTCCGAACTTCAGCTTCGGAGCGAGTGTCGAGGAGCATCTCCCGGGCCAGATCGAGGCGGTCCTGGCCGAGCTGCACGCGCTTCTGGGGCGCTTTCTCGAGCTGCCGGCCCCCACCATCGCCGCGATCCGCGGCAGCTGCCTCGGCGGAGGGCTCGAGCTTGCCCTCGTCTGCGACCTCCTCCTCGCCGAGGAGGGCGCCGCTCTCGGCCAGCCCGAGATCAGGCTGGGCGTCTTCCCACCGGCCGCCTCGGCCCTGCTGCCGGTTCGTGTCGGTGCCGGTCCGGCGTCCGAGCTCATCCTGACCGGTTCGGCGTGGAGCGGCACGAGAGCCGCGGAGACCGGCCTGGTGAACCGCACGACGCCCGACGGAACGCTCGAAGAGGCGCTGTCGACCTGGCTGGCGAACGACTTTCTGGACCGCTCGCCGGCGGCGCTGGCCCAGGCGGTGCGGGCAACGCGGTGGGTGCTCCGCAAGGCGCTGGCCGAGGAGCTGCCGTCGTTGGAGCGGCAGTATGTCGACGAGCTGATGCTCGAGCCCGACGCGGTCGAGGGTATTCGCGCCTTTCTCGAGAAGAGACCGCCGCGCTGGCAGAGAGGTGGGCTGGAAGGATGAATGCCGAGCTCGCCCAGCTGCTCGACCGGGTCCGCGGGCTATCGGAGGACGTCGACTTCGCCTGCGTCCGCGAGTGGAAGGGGCAGGGCTCCGGCCGCAAGGCCGTCGGCTACATGCCGATCTACGTGCCGCGCGAGCTGATCCATGCGTCGGGCATGCTGCCCGTGGGGGTGCTGGGAGCCGGAGATCGCCTGGAGATCATCCGCGGCGATGCCTACTTCCAGAGCTACATCTGTCACATTCCCCGCAGCACCATCGAAATGGCTCTGACCGGACGGCTCGACGTGCTCGACGGGATGCTCTTTCCGTCGATCTGCGACGTCATTCGCAACCTCTCGGGCATGTGGCGGCTCCTGTTTCCGGATCGCTACGTGCGCTACGTCGACGTGCCGCAGAACTTCTCGCCCGATGTCGGTGGGGCCTATTGGCGACGGGAGCTCGAGCAGCTGTGGAGCGATTTCTCCGGCTTGGCGGGCCGTCCGCGCGACGCCCGAGCGCTCGCGCGGAGTCTCGAGATCTACAACGAGAACCGGCGGGAGATCCGCCGGCTCTACGAGGCCCGCAGCCTGGAACCCTGGCTCTATCCGGCCTCGGAGCTCTACCTGGTGACTCGAGCCGGCAGCGTCCTGCCGCCGGAGGAGCACACGACGTTGCTGCGGCGCTACCGAGAGCTCGTGGCCGAGGAGTCCGAGCGCCGCGAGGAGGATCTGAGCCGGATCGTGCTCGTGGGCACGTTTTGCGAGCAACCTCCCCTCGGTCTGCTCCTGACTCTCGAGCGGGCGGGCTGCTCGATCGTCGACGACGACCTGCTCCTGGGGCTGCGTTGGCTCACGGAAGACGTGCCCGAGGAGGGCGACCCGCTCGACCGGCTCGCCGCGGCCTATCTCGAATGCAGCTGCCAGACCGCCTCGGTCTATCAGCCGGAGGGGCGCCGTGGTGGTTGGCTGGTGGAGTCGGTGAAGCGCAACCAGGCCGAGGGCGTCATCTTCTGCGCACCGAGCTTCTGCGATCCCGCGTTGCTCGAGCAGCCGATGCTCGTCGAGGCGCTCGCCGCCGAGGGCATCCCGCACACTCAGTTCAAGTACTCGGAGAACACCGGTCAGTTCGCCGTGATCCGCGAGCAGGCCGGCACGTTCTCGGACTCGATCCGCCTGTGGAGCGAGGCGTGACCGGCGCCGCGTCCGGCTCTCCGACCCAGGTCGCCAAGGAGCGCTCCATGCTGCTCCAGAAGGAGATGATCGGCAAGCACTATCGCGACCTGGCGAGCGCCGGCGACGAGGGGTCCAAGGTGGTCTACACCTTCGTGCCCGGCAACCTGACCGAGCTGATGGGGTCCTTCGGCGTGCTGCCGGTTCTACCGGAGATCAACGCCCTGCAGTCGGGGATGCGCAAGCTCTCCGGCGACTACATCTCGGAGGCGGAGAAGCAGGGACACAGCGAAGATGTGTGCACCTACGTCAAGTGCGACATCGGCATGTTGAAGAAGGGCAACGTCGGCCCCACCGGGCTGAAGCTTCCCGAGCCGGATCTGCTCCTCCTTTCCTACACCGGCTGCTTTACGTTCATGAAGTGGTTCGAGCTCCTGCGACAGGAGTACGACTGTCCGGTCGCGATGCTCCATGTGCCCTACCAGGCGGATGGCCGGATCCACGACCATCACCGCGACTACATCGTCGAGCAGCTCGAGAGCGAAGTGATCCCCAAGCTCGAGCAGGTGACTGGCCGGCGGTTCGACGAGGAGCGACTCCGGCAGCGGCTGGCGCTGTCGGCAGAGGCGGAGAACGACCTGGTATGGGTGCTCGAGAGCGCCAAGAACGTGCCTTCGCCCATCGATGCCTACTTCGGCGGCGTCTACTACATCGGGCCGATCTTCACCGCCTTCCGCGGCACTCAGGCGGGCGTCGAGTACTACCAGACGCTGCGGGCCGAGATCGAAGAGCGGCTGGCCGAGCGCCGCGGACCGACGACCCCGGAGGGTGAGCTCGAGGAGGAGCGATACCGGCTGGTGATGGAGGGGCCGCCCAACTGGACGAGCTTTCGCGAGTTCTGGAGGATGTTCTCCGAAGAGGGCGCGGTGGTGGTGGCGTCCAGCTACACCAAGGTCGGCGGGCTGTACGACCGCGGCTTCCGCCACGACCCGGAACGGCCGCTCGCGACGCTGGCCGACTACTGCATGGGCTGCTACACGAACCTGAGCCTGCCCGCGCGCGTCGACCTGATCGCCGACTACATCCGCGAGTACCGCGCCGACGGCTTCATGATCAACAGCGTCAAGAGCTGCAACTCGTTCAGCGTCGGGCAGCTCCTGATGCTCCGGCAGCTCGAGGAGCGTACCGGCGTGCCCGGAGGGTTCATCGAGAGCGACCTGGTGGATCCGCGCTACTTCTCCTCGGCCAACATAAAGAACCGGATCGAGAGCTATCTGCAGATGCTGGAGCAGAAGCGGGGAACCGCCGCGTGAACATCTTCGTCGGCGTCGACCTCGGCTCGACGACGACCAAGGCTGTGCTGCTCGACGAGCGGGGCACGATCGCCGGTCGTGGGATCACGAACAGCCGCAGCAACTACGAGGTCGCCTCGAGGGTGGCGCGGGAGGAGGCGCTGGTGACCGCGCGCTTCAACCTCGTCCGTAATGCCCTGGTCGCCGACTCGGAGCTCGCGGGGATCGCGGACGGCTTCGTGCCGCTGCTCGAGCGCACCTTTCGGCGGGAGCAGTACCGGGATCAGCTGCGTCGGCTCCGCGGCGAGCTCCACCGCTCCGGCGACCGCGGGCGGCGGAGCCAGTCGCCGACGAGGCTCCGCGAGGTTCTC
This sequence comes from Acidobacteriota bacterium, assembly GCA_024638355.1. Classification (GTDB taxonomy): domain Bacteria; phylum Acidobacteriota; class Thermoanaerobaculia; order Multivoradales; family JAHEKO01; genus JAHEKO01. Next base: position 6,096 of record JAHEKO010000035.1, on the reverse strand, counting down.
GATCTGATCGTCGACGAGATGGACGAGCGGGCCGACAGGCACTTCGGCGCGCTGGCCGTGCGCAAGAGCGACTTCTTCCGCGATCTGGCGGGAGGCGACTACATGGCGCTGGCGGAGCGCTTCGCGGAGCCGGGCGGTGTCGAGTTCGAGACGCTCAGCGGCCTCTTCGATCGCGCGATCCTGCCGGTCGAGAACTCGGTATCGGAGACGCCGATGGAAGAGCTCGTGGGTCGGGCGCTCGATGCCGCCGTGGGCGCCTCGGGTCCGCGCGGCGGGGCCGCCGCCGGCCTGGAGCTCGCCGTCGCACGGGTGCGCTCGACTCCCCTCGAGGAGCTCTCGTCGGTAGGCACCGGCTACGGGCGCCAGCGACTTCCGTTTCCCAAGGAGCAGATTCGCAGCGAGATCCTCTGCCACGGGCTGGGCGCCCACGTCATGTTCCCGGCGACGAAGACGGTGCTCGACATCGGCGGACAGGACACGAAGGCGATCCAGGTGGACGAGAACGGCATCGTCACCAGCTTCCAGATGAACGACCGTTGCGCCGCCGGCTGCGGCCGCTACCTGGGATACATCGCCGACGAGATGAACCTCGGGGTTCACGAGCTCGGCCCGCTCGCTCAGCAGGCCACGACCTGCGTGAAGATCAACAGCACTTGTACCGTGTTTGCCGGCGCCGAGCTGCGCGAGCGGCTATCGCTGGGTCAGAGGCGTGAGGACATCCTGGCGGGTCTGCACCGAGCCATCGTCTTGCGGGCGATGTCGTTGCTGGCGCGCTCGGGCGGCGTTCGCGAGGAGTTCACCTTCACCGGCGGCGTGGCGCGGAATCCGGCCGCGGTGGCGGCGCTCGAGCAGCTGGTGGCCGAGAACTACGGCGAGCGAACGATCAACATCTCGCCGGATTCGATCTACACGGGTGCTCTGGGGGCGGCTCTGTTCGCCCTGAGCGCCTCGAGGAAAGCCGCGTGAACGGCGACGGCCAGCTGTTCGTGGTCGGCGTGGACGTGGGATCGAGCGCCGTCAAGACTGCGGTCGTGAGAATGCCCGCCGAGGGTGCCGACGAGATCCTCGCTCTGCGGACCGACCGCATCCGGCGCCGGGACCTGCGCAAGGTCATCCACGAGGCGTATCCGCTGGTGCTTGCGGAAGCCGGTATCGAGCCCGGCGAAGTGGCCTATACGGCCAGCACCGGCGAGGGGGAGCTGGTCGACTTCCGGCGCGGCCATTTCTACGGCATGACCACGCACGCGCGCGGGGCCGTCTTCCTCGAGCCGCAGGCACGGTCGGTGCTCGACGTCGGCGCTCTGCACGCTCGGGCGATGCGCATCGACGCGCGGAGCAAGATCCTCGGTTATCGAATGACCAGCCAGTGTGCCTCCGGTTCGGGGCAGTTCCTGGAGAACGTCGCCCGCTACCTGGGGGTCTCGCTCGACGAGGTCGGCCCGCTCTCCTGCGGCGCCCGCTCTCCCGAGCAGGTTTCGAGCATCTGTGCCGTCCTGGCCGAGACCGACGTCATCAACATGGTCAGTCGCGGCATCGCGACCGCGGACATCCTGAAGGGAATCCACCTGTCGATGGCCGGCCGCTACGTCAAGCTGCTCCGGGCCATCGGTGCCGGGGAGGAGCACGTGCTGATCACCGGCGGGCTGGCGGCCGACGCGGGCCTGGCCAACGCCATGCGGGAGTGCGCCGAGCAGGGCGAAATGAGCATGACGATCCACACCCACCCCGACTCGATCTACGCGGGCGCGTTGGGCGCGGCGCTGTGGGGAGGATTCCGTCATCGGGTGCTCGCGCGCCGGGCCGCGCAGGCTCGCAGGGAGGTGTCATGACGAAGCTGACTGAGGACGAACCGGGCGTCCTCGAGACGGACGCGGTGCTGGTTCGCTCGCTCGAGCCCTCCGACCTGGGGTCTCTGATCGAGATCGACGCGCTCGCCACGGGGCGGCGGCGGCCCCTCTATTTCGAGCGCATGCTCGAGCGAGCGGTGGAGAAGGCCGACTTTCAGGCGTCGCTCGTCGCGGAGCTCGACGAGCGCCCGGTCGGCTTCGTGCTCGCCACCCTGTTCTACGGCGAGTACGGTCTGACCGAGCCCTCCGCCTCGATCGACGCGATCGGCGTGGCGCCGGAGTACAGAGGCAGGCGCGTAGGCAGAGCGCTGCTGCGCCAGCTGCTGCTCAACCTGGCAGCGCTCCGGATCGAGAGGGTACGCACCGAAGTGCCCTGGAACGACTTCAACCTGCTCGCGTTCTTCGAGCGCAACGGCTTCGCGCCGGCGGGGCGGATCTGCCTCGAGCGCCCGCTCGATCCCACGACGCCAGAGCCCTAGACGAGTCCGGAGAAGAGGAGGATCGAACAGATGACGACGACGGATACCGAAACACGGCAGCTGCGCTGTGTGCGTTGTGGCCGCCAGGCCGCGGCGGAGGACAAGTTCTGCGCGGAGTGCGGAATGTTCCTCCGTGACGCCTTCGTGGATCGCCGGCTGGCGCTGGCGCTGGAGCTCGAGCGTGCCGGACGCTGCAGGGAGGCGCGTCGCGAAGTGACGCGACTGCTCGAGATCGAGCCGGATCACGCGCTCGCCAACCACCTGCTGGGCACCCTCTACTTCCATCAGGGGACCCTGGATCTGGCCATCGAGTCCTATCGCAAGGCCATCGCCGCTGCACCGGACTTCGTGCTCTGCCACTACGACCTGGGCGTCGCCTGGTATCACCGGGGCAACATGCCCGAGGCGACACGCTCGTTCCAGCGCTGCCTGGAGCTCGACGAGAACTACAACGCGGCCCACTACAGGCTAGCCCTGTCGCTGTTCCATGCCGGTGAGCTCCACAGGTCCCTCGAGCACTTCGAGGCTGCCGCCTCGCTGACACCGGAGTATCTGATGGCGCACTACCACATGGGCGTCGTTCACGAGCGCCTGGGCCAGGTCGAGGAGGCCGAGCGGTCGTTCCAGCGCGCGGTGGAAGAAGCGCTCGGCGAGGTGAGCAGCAACTTCCACCTGGCCGCCCTTCGCCGAGCCCGCGGCGACGAGGAGAGCGCCGAACAGCTACTCGAGACGACCCGAGAGTTCGCGCAATCGAACGGCCTCGGGACGCCGTCGCCCACCTTGGTGGGCGGCGGGCGGGACCGATGAACCGGCCCAGTGCCAGTCGTCTGATCCACGACTGGGCGAGGGAGGGTCCGCATCGCATCGAGTGGCCGACCGATGTGATGCTGGATGACGAGACGCTCCGCGACGGCCTGCAAAGCCCGTCGGTGACCGATCCCCCCGTAGGCGAGAAGGTCGAGCTGCTGCATCTGATGAACCGGCTCGGCATCGAGACGGCGAACGTGGGCCTGCCGGGGGCCGGGAGCCGCCAGCAGGAGTCCGTCCTCCGCCTGTGCCGGGAGATCGTGGATCAGCGTCTTCGCATTCAGCCGAACTGTGCGGCCCGAACGATGATGGTCGACATCCAGCCGATCGTGGAGGCCTCTCAGCAGACCGGGGCGCTCATCGAGGCGTGCGTATTCATCGGATCCAGTCCGATCCGCCAGTACGCCGAGGAGTGGGACCTCGATCACATCCTGCGTTTCACCAAGGACGCGGTCGGCTTCGCGGTGCGGGAGGGGCTGCCGGTCATGTACGTGACGGAAGACACCGTTCGCTCCTCGCCCGAGGATCTTCGCGTGCTGCTGACTGCCGCAATCGACTCGGGCGCCAGTCGTGTGTGTCTCTGCGACACGGTGGGGGCGGCGGTGCCCGAAGGTGCGATGAACCTGGTGACCTGGGTGAAGGGGCTGATCGACAGCCTCGGCGCCGAGGTCGGGATCGACTGGCACGGCCACCGCGACCGGGGCCTGGATCTGGCGAACACGCTGGCCGCGATCCGAGCCGGCGCGACGCGCGTGCACGGCACGGCGTTGGGGGTAGGAGAGCGAGTCGGCAACACTCCGATGGAGCAGCTGCTGGTCAATCTGCGCCTGCTCGGGGTTCGCGATGACGATCTGTCCTGTCTCCCCGAGTACATCGAGCTCGCCTCGCGGTCGATCGGCGTTCCGGTGCCCGTCAACACCCCGATCGTCGGGTCCGACGCGTTTCGAACGGCGACCGGAGTGCACGCCGCCGCGGTGATCAAGGCCGCGCGCAAGGGTCAGGCCTGGCTTGCCGACCGTGTCTATTCGGGGGTGCCGGCAGCGTGGATCGGCCGGCAGCAGCAGATCGAGATCGGTCCGATGTCGGGCCTCTCGAACATCCGTCACTTTCTCGCGGTCCGCGGGCTGGCCAGCCGGCCCGACGCGGAGCAGGCGCTGCTCGAAGTCGCCAAGCGGTCGAACCACGTGCTGAGCGAGGAAGAGGTTCTCGAGATCTACCACCAGGCTTCGGCCGAGGCGACGAAGGTCTGACCGAGGTTCGATCTCCGGGAGCGCCGTCCGCGGTGCTCGCCAGGCCGTGGTGCGGTGGTACCCTTCGAGCTCAGCTGGGCAATCATCAGGGAGGGCAACCGGATCGTGAGGTATAGGCTCAAAGTCAACGGTGAGACGCGCACGGTGACCGCCGAGAGTGGGACGCCTCTCTTGTGGGTGCTGCGCGAGGATCTCGGCCTGAGTGGCACGAAATACGGCTGCGGAGTCGCGCAGTGCGGCGCCTGCACGGTGCACGTCAACGGCACGCCGGTGCGCTCCTGCGTGCTGGCGGTCGACCTTGTCGGCAACAAGAAGATCACCACCATCGAGGGGGTCGACGGCCCGATCGCCGAGGCCGTGATGAAGAGCTGGGAGGCCCTCCAGGTGCCTCAGTGCGGCTACTGTCAGTCGGGGCAGATCATGACGACGATCGCGCTCCTCGACGAGATCGGGGAGCCGAGCGACGACGACATCGACGGCGCTCTGGCCGGCAACATCTGCCGCTGCGCCACCTATCCACGAATTCGCCGCGCGGTTCACGAAGCGGCGGCGAAGCTCGGGAGCTGAGGCGATGCTGGGGAGAATGAGCGTACGCGCTCCCGGTCTCGACCGGCGGCAGATCCTGAGGGGCGGCGCGGTCGCCGGCGCCGGGCTGATGATCGGCCTTCGCCTGCCGCGGCGGGCTGCGGCGGCTGCCGAGGGCGCCGCCAACGAGCTCGCGCCCAACGCCTTCGTGCGCATCGCGCCCGACGACTCGGTCACCGTCATCTCGAAGCACATCGAGTTCGGGCAGGGGACCTACACCGGCCTGGCTACCGTCCTCGCCGAAGAGCTGGATGCCGATTGGGCGCGCGTACGGGTGGTCTCGGCCCCCGCCGACGTCACCCGCTACGCCAACCTGCTGCTCGGCGCCCAGGGCACCGGTGGCTCGACCGCGATGGCCAACTCGTGGGAGCAGATGCGCAAGGCCGGCGCCACCGCCCGCGCCCTGCTGGTGGCGGCCGCCGCCCAGGCCTGGGAAGTGGCGGCGGAGGAGATCGAGGTCGAGGCCGGGGTGGTCTCCCATCCGGCCTCCGGCCGCTCGGCGCGGTTCGGCGAGCTGGCCGAGAGCGCCGCCGCGATGGAGCCGCCGGCCGAGGTGGCGCTCAAGGATCCGGCCGACTTCACCCTGATCGGCCGCGAGAGCCTGCCCCGGGTCGACGTGCCCGAAAAGAGTCGCGGCGCGGCGAGCTACACCTACGACTTCGACCGTGACGAGCCCCTTACCGCGCTTCTCGTGCGCCCGCCTCGCTTCGGCGGCAAGCCGGCTCGGGTCGACGAAAAGGCGGCCAGCAAGGTGCCGGGCGTGGTGAGCGTCCTGGTGCTGCCGCAGGCGGTAGCGGTGGTCGCCGAGGGCTTCTGGGCGGCGCGGCAGGGGCGGGCGGCGCTCGAGATCGAATGGGACGAGAGCGAAGCGGAAACCCGCGGCAGCGCCGAGCTGCTCGCCGAGTATCGGAGCCTCCTCGACCGGCCGGGCGCTCGGGTTCGCCAGGATGGCGATGCCGACGCGGCGCTCGCCGGGGCGGCCACCGTGGTGACCGCCGACTACGAGTTTCCCTACCTGGCGCACGCTCCGATGGAGCCGCTCGGCTGCGTCGTGCGGCTGACCGACGACGGCTGCGAGGCCTGGGCCGGCTCGCAGCTGCAGACCGTCGACCAGGCGGTGATCGCCGG
>JAHEKO010000402.1 GCA_024638355.1 Acidobacteriota bacterium | reverse complement strand
CGCCCGGAACCCGCCTCCGCATCATCCTCGACTTCGAGACCGCGCCACCGGTAGCGCGGCTCAAGGCGCTCTCCGGTCAGGTCGAGGCGCGGCCGCTGCCGATTCCGTGGAACGAGGCCCGCGTCCAGGACCTGCTGGTCGAGCGGGACGGCCTGCGGACCCACCAGAACTCTTCGACCGAGATCGAGTTCCAGGACGGCACCAACATCGTGCTCTCCGAGGAGTCGCTGGTCTTCGTGCGAGCGTCGCAACGCATCATCGCCGGGCCCCAGAAGAGAACCCTCGAGATCGTCGAGGGACAGGCCGAAGTCCAGGCGCTCGAGACCTCCGCACCGCGCACCGACATCGAGATTCTGGTCGGCACCGCGAAGGCGACTACGACCCGGACCGACGAGGGAATCGCCCAGACCCGCGCGCGCAAGGCCGAGAACGGTACGGCGCAGGTGATGGTCTACGAAGGCGAGAGCGAGGTCGAGGCGGCGGGTGAGTCGATCGCGGTGCCCCGCGGCATGGGCACGGCGGTGCCCGAGAACGCGCCGCCGCCGCCGCCCGAGAAGCTGCTGCCGGCGCCGATCGGCATCGAGCCCGGCGCCGGCGCCGAGTACGCCTTCGGCAATCCCTGGTTCAGCTGGCAGCCGGTGGAAGAGGCTCGCGCGCACACCGTCGAGATCTGCGCCGACGCCCCCTGCTCGAAGCTCGTCCGGCGCGCCTCCGAAGTCCCGGGCTCGCGCTGGCGGCCCGAGCCGCTCCCCACCGGCGAGCTCTTCTGGCGCGTCACGGCGGTCGCCGAGTCGGGGCTCGACGGCTATCCGAGCGCGGCGGTGCCCTTCACCATCCTGTTCAGCGGCACCGACACCCAGCCCCCGACCGGGCAGGTCGGCGTGAGCGGCAAGAGCGCGACCCATGGCGGCATCACCTACTGGGAGGCGGGCGCGCGGCTCGAGCCCGCGATGACCGACGGCGAGAGCGGCATGGACAGCTGGGCGGTGGAGGTCGACGGCCGCCAGCTCAGCGCGGAGGAGTGGGCGGGACCGTGGCAGACCGGCACCCACACCGCGCGCGTCGTCGGCGTGGATCGCGCCGGCAATCACGGCGAGAGCGAACTTTTCTCGTTCGAGGTCGACGCGGATGGACCGGCGGTCGAGCTCCGCCTGGGCGGCAAGGAGCTGGTCGAGGAGAAGCTGGGCGCCGGCGCCGTGCCCGAGAGGTGGTGCAAGCGCAAGAAGCGGTGGGTGAAGAAACACAGCCGCTCGACCTCGGGCGAGAGGCCGGTCTGGACCCTGATCGCCGCCGGCAGCGACACGAAGCCGATGGCCGAGGCATTCGACTCCGACCGGGTCCTCCGGAGCACCCAGTTTCCGAACCTCGAGGTCGAGGTGGCCGGCGACGACCCGGGGGTCCTGCTGCTGGCGGCCGGACGGCTCGACATCGGGCCCGGCGAGGTCACGGTGCCCGACGGCGGCGACATCGACTTCTGCCGCCCCCACGTAGCGGGGAGTCCGGGGTTTGCGAAGAACGCGGTGCTCTGGGTCGGTGCCCGCGACGAGCTCAGCGGCGAGGTCACGTCGCTGTCGATCGAGAGCGTCACCCGCCCCGGCGCCGATCCCGACGAGCCGGCCGAAGTCTTCCTGGCGATCGAGAGCGAGGACGTGCTCGGCAACCGCCGGCGAGTCGCTCTGCCCTTCCGCCCGCTGGCCGATCCCTACTGACCCGCTCCGGCTCGGCGCCGGCGGGCTGGCGGGGGAAACGCCACCGCCAGGGCGAACGTGAGCGACGCGCCCACCAGCGGATTCCAGATCCAGGCGAACGGCGGCTCCGCCACGAAGAGCCGCGGCCAGAGCTCCACCAGCAGCAGCACGCCGATGCCGGCGGCGATGGCGAGCACGTTTCCCCGATCGCTGCCGCGGGTGGTCAGAACCCCTGCGAGAAAGACGCCGAGCAGCGGCGGGAAGATCCAGGTCAGCACCTTGAGGCCGAGCGTGAGCACGCCGAAGCCGCTCCGGATGTCGCCCGCTCCTTCGGTCTTCCACACCACGACGGCGACGGCCACCAGCAGCAGCGCGAACGCCACCGTGAACACCCGCGCCGCCACCAGGTAGTGGGAGTCCCTGCGCCCCGGCTTGACGTAGGGCCGCCAGAACGAGCGGACGGCGGTGGTCGAGAGCGCGGAGATGGCCGAGTCGAGGCTGGACATGGCGGTGGCGAAGATCGCCGCGATGATCATGCCGCGCACTCCGGCCGGCAGAGTGCGGATGACGTAGAAGGGAAAGAGGAAGTCGTAGGCCCGGCCGCTGTTGGCCAGGCCCTCCGCCTCGGCCAGGCCGGCGGCGACCGCCGCCGCTCCGGCGTCGCCGCCGAGCTCGAGCCAGAGCAGGGAGCCGACGATCAGGAAGAGGGCCGCGAACGGAATCACCAGGAGCGAGCTCAGGATGAGGCTCCGCTGGCCGCCCCGCGTACCGCTGCAGGCGAGGGCGCGCTGGATCATGTCCTGGTCGGTGCCGTGCGTCGACATGGTCAGCAAGGCGCTGCCGATCAACCCGGCCCAGAGCGTGTAGGAGAGGGTCGGATCGAACGACAGGTCGAGCAGCCGCAGCTTGGAGACCCCGGTCTCGGTGGTGGCCGCCTGCAGCTGTGCGAAGGCCCCGGCGGCGTCGAGGCCCGTGTCGCGCAGCAGAAAGTAGATCGCGACCACGGCGCCGCCGACCAGCATGCCGCCCTGCAACACGTCGGTCCACACCACCGAGCGCAGGCCGCCGAGCAGGGTGTAGCCGGCGGCTACCACCGCAATCGCGGTGATCGCGGTCGGAAAGCCGAGGTCGGTCACCAACACCAACGCGATGGCGGCGCCGTAGAGCCGCACGCCGCTGCCCAGCACCCGGCCGACCAGAAACAGGGCGCTCGCCAGATTGCGCGACTTGGAGCCGAACCGCCCGGCCAGATAGTCGTAGACGGTGACCACCTCGGCCTTGTAGTAGGCCGGAATCAGGAGCCAGGCGACGACCAGTCGAGCCAGCGCCGAGCCCAGGGCCAGCTGCAGATAGGTCCAGTCGCCGCGCAGGGACTGGACCGGCACGCCGATGAAGGTGAGCACGCTGGTCTCGGTGGCGAGAATGGAGACGCCGGCGGCCCACCACGGAATGGCTCGTCCGCCGAGAAAGTAGTCCCGCGTGGAGGTCTGTCCCCTCCCCACCCAGAGGCCGATGGCGGCGACCAGCGCGAGGTAGGACGCGAGCACGACGTAGTCGAGCGAGCTCAGCATCTGCAGGTGGCGCTCACGATACCGGTTTCGAGCCCGGCCGCAAACCGGAGTGCGGCACTGTCTCGCACCGATCTCTGTGCTATAGATAGTCGATCGAGTCTCCATGATGCGTCGACCGAATCGACTCGCTTCGAGCGTCGTCCTCTGTCCATCGCTCATCTTGCTGACGGCCGCCCTGGCGTCCGCGCAGAGCGGTCTGATCTGGCCCCGCCCGCCCGCCGAGCCGATGGTCGGCCTGCAGAGCGTCATGAGCCGGCTACGCGGCTTCGAGGTCGCCGTGCAGGGCCCGACCGAAGGCGCACTCCCCCGGGTGCAGAGACTGCGGCGGCCCTCGGGCGTCGACTTCGATTCCGCCGGCCGGCTGCTGATCAGCGACTCGCGTCAGGGGCTTCTGCTGCGGATCGATCCCGACCTCGGCGTGGTGCTGGTCTTCGGCAGCGCGACGCAGCCCAGCCTGCGAACGCCCCTGGGCATCGCGACGCACGCCGACGGCACCATCTACGTGGCCGATGCCGGGCTGCGGCAGGTGGTGGCCTTCGACGGCCAGGGCGAGGTGACCGGCGTCTACGGCTCCGGCAACCTCGACGAGCCCACCGACGTCGCCCTCTCGCCCGACGGCGAGCGGCTCTACGTGGTCGACACCCGCGCCGACCGCATCGCGGTCTTCGATCGCGGCGACCGGCGCGA
>JAHEKO010000401.1 GCA_024638355.1 Acidobacteriota bacterium | reverse complement strand
CTCGGTGAAGTCGAAGGTGACCGTCGCGCCGGGAATGTCCTCGTCGTCGATGGTCTGCACGCTGCCGGCGAGCCAGGCGGCCTCGGGACCGGCGGGCTTCAACGGCCGCTCGCGCGAGATCACGACGGCGTTGTGGAAGTTCTCGGTCGACAGGTCGACGTCCGTGGGGTCGGGATGCTCGGTGTCGACGACGACCGCGACGTTGGTCCGGGGGCCGAAGCGGTGGCTGGTGCCGAAGACCTGCACCGGGCCGGTTCCCCAGTCGCCGACGGTGGAGGAGACCACGCAGCGCGGCTCCAGCTCCTCGAAGTCGAGCACTTCCAGCGGGGGCTGTGCGCCCACCGCGGCGCCGGTCATCGCCCAGAGGGCGACAGCGATACCTGCTCTACGAATGCTTCCTTCCCCCACGACGAACACCTCACATCGGCAACGAGGGCCGGCCTCGTCCGATCATTATGGAATGCCTTAAGAGCTTTCTATCCTAGTTGTCTACGACTGTCAAACCGCTCGGCGGACGGGGTTTGCGGGAGGTCTGGTAAAGAAAGAACGTGACTTGTGAGGCCAAACCTGCTAGTGTTGCCAACGAGTTAGGGCGGATCGTAGTTGGTCCGCCATCGGTGGTAGAGATCTGACAAGGAACCTGCGGCAAGAGCTCGGGTTCTTTTTTTGTGTCTTGGCCGCCGTCGCACCGGGTCGAAGAGGAGCGATCCTCGACCGTCTCGGAGCCACATCCAACAGGGCGGGGTTCCGCCAAGCAGAAGGGGGCGGCAGTTCGGAAACGGGCTTTCGTCCCTGGCACAGGAGTAAGTAGCGAATGAGTACCACAGGAACTGTGAAATGGTTCGACGACCAGAAGGGCTACGGCTTCATCACACTCGATGATGGGTCGAAGGACTGTTTCGTCCACCACAGCGCTATCCAGGGCAACGGCTTCAAGTCGCTGACCGAGGGCGAGCGCGTGCAATTCGACGTCGTCCAGGGCCGTAAGGGCCCCGCGGCGGAGAACGTCGTCAAGGTCGTCGAGAGCTAATCTACGGATCAGACAATCGCGGAGGCCGCTCCGGTTCGCCGGAGCGGCCTCTTTGTATGTGGGTGTAGCGTATGGCGGCCATGACCTACGCTTTCGTCGCGCTGTCGGCGGTCGTGCCCTCGCTTCTGCTGATGTGGTACTTCCACCGGCGCGACGTCTTCCGTGAGCCGGCGCGCGACCTGTGGACGGTCTTCGCCCTCGGCTTCCTGATCGTCCTCCCGGTGCTGGCGGTCGCGCGACCCCTCGAGCCGTACATCGACGCCATCTCGGAGCCGCTTCGATACGGCTTGGCATCGGCCTTCTTCCAGGCGGCGATTCCGGAGGAGGTCTTCAAGTTCCTGGTGCTGGGCCTCGCCGCCCGGCGCGCGGCCTTCGACGAGCCGATGGACGGGGTCATCTACGGTGTCGCCGCCTCGCTCGGCTTCGCCACGCTCGAGAACATCGTCTACGTCGCCAACAGCGGCTTCGCCGTAGCCTTGACTCGCGCCTTCACCGCGGTGCCGAGCCACGCCTTTCTGGGCGCCATCATGGGCTACTACGTCGGCCTGGCCACTTTCGATCGCCACAGGCGTGGAGCGCTTCTCGGCCTGGCGCTGGCGATCCCGATTCTCCTGCACGGCCTCTATGACTGGCCTCTCCTCGCGGCCGCGCGGGTGTCCGGCGAGGGCGCCGGCGAGCGGCCGCTGATCCTCGCTCTCCTTTCGATTGCGCCCCTGGTCGTCGTCGCGGCTTGGATTCTCTCGCTGCGGCTGAGCCGGCGGCTGCGGATCGCTCAGCTCGAGCGACTGCCGGTCGGCGATCGCCCCTTCGGGCCGACGCGTGCCGAGCGTTTGAGCACCGTTGCCCTCGCGGTCGGCGGCGGGATCGTGGCGAGCCTGGGCAGCGTGATGACCTTCGGCGGCTCGTGGATCGTCGTCGCCGGCAGCATGAAGGGCGAGCCGGTGACCCAGGGCCTGGCCGTGCTCTCGGTGCTGGGGCTGACGCCGACCCTGATCGGCGTCGCGCTCTTCCTGTGGGGCGTGAGGCGCCTCCGGGACGGCCGCGCCCTGGCGGCGTCGGTCGGCGTCGGCGAGCCGGCTCGGCACGAGGGCCGCGAGCGCGTCTCCGCCCGCCGGCCCGGCGTCAAAAGGCCGCAAGGGTAGGTCGGTCAGCCCAGAATCGCTTCCGGGCCGGGCGGACGCCGGGAGCGGTCCGACCACGAGAACGCCGCGGTGATCTCCTCGACGGCGGTATCCGCATCGGCCTCTTGCCGCGCGTGCACGGCGAAGAGCGCCTCGCCGCGAGCGGCCTCGTCGCCGACCTGGCGATGGAAGACGGCGCCGACCGCGTGGTCGATCGGCTCGCTCTTGCGCATCCGCCCGGCGCCCAGCTCGAGGCAGGCGCGGCCGACGCGCAGGGCGTCGATACCCGCGACGTAGCCGTCGCGGGGCGCGGGGACCTCACGGACGATCGGGGCCCGGGGAAGGGTCTCGGGCCGATCGATCTGGCCACCGTCTCCGCCCTGGAGGACGATCAGCTTGCGCAGCACGGCGAGCGCTTCGCCGCTGGCCAGCCGCTCCTCCAGCAGCGCCCGCGCGTCGGCCAGGTCGTCGTCGCGGGTACGGCCGGCGAGTCTCAACATGTGGCCGGCCACGGCCAGGCAGTGCTCGTGCAGGTCGCGCGGCCCCCGCCCGCCGAGCGTCTCGATCGCCTCGCGCACCTCGAGCGCGTTGCCGACCGTGCGGCCAAGCGGCTGGTTGGTGTCCGAAAGCAGGGCGGTGACCCGGCGGCCCGCGCCGCGGCCGATCTCCACCATGATGTGGGCGAGCTCGCGCGCCTCTTCGATCGAGGGCATGAAGGCACCCGAGCCGTACTTGACGTCGAGAACGATGCCCCGGGCGCCGGCGGCGATCTTCTTGCTCATGATCGAGCTGGCCATCAGCGCCTTGCTCGGTACCGTGCCGGTGACGTCGCGGAGGGCGTAGAGCAGCCCGTCGGCGGGCGCCAGGTCGGCGGATTGCCCGGACAGAACGATGCCGTGCTCACGCAGCTGAGCCTCGAACTCGGCGCTCGACAGATCGGTGCGAAAGCCGCGGACGCTCTCGAGCTTGTCCACGGTGCCGCCGAAGGTCGAGAGGCCTCGGCCCGAGACCTTGGCGACGGGCACCCCACAGGCCGCCACGAGCGGCAGCACGATGAGCGTCGTCTTGTCGCCGATGCCGCCCGAGGAGTGTTTGTCTACGGTCGGACCGGCGCCCGCGGACGACTCCATCGTTTCGCCGCTTGTGGCCAGGGCCAGCGTCAGGGCGAGGGTCTCTTCAGCGCTCATCCCGCGGATGTAGATCGCCATGAGCCAGGCGGCCGCCTGGTAGTCGGGAATCTCTTGCGCCACGTAGCCCGAGACGAAGAATTGAATCTCGGCATCGGCCAGCGTGCCGCCGTCCCGTTTCTTCTCGATGATCTCGATCGCGTTCAAGACTCGCGAAAGGCTATCGCACCTGGAATCGGCCTTCTTTTGATAGCCTGAAGCCGCGGCTCGACGCGAAGGAGGTCCCCGAGGATGAACCGACGACTCAAGCTTTTTCTCGCTCTGCTCGCAGCGCTGACCATCACCCCCGGCGGGGCTTTCGGTCAGGGGGGCGGCGCCGGGCCCGGCGCCCTGGGTCAGCAGACGCAGCGGGCGATGCAGACGGCGATGGACGATCTCTTCAACAAGGGAATGGGCATTCCGACCTCCGCGTCGCTGGAGGAGATCGTCGGCAAGGAGAAGGTCGACGCCTTCCTGGCCGGCGCGGTGGTCAAGCTCACCTTCCTGCCCGACGGGCTCTTCGAGGCCAAGGCCCAGGAAGGTGGCGAGGTCGTCTCCATCCAGCTCGGCCGGGCGAAGATGACCCCCAGCGAAGACGAGGAGTACGTCGACGGCTGGCTGATCCGAACGGGAG
>JAHEKO010000400.1 GCA_024638355.1 Acidobacteriota bacterium | reverse complement strand
TTTCTCGACGACCTGATCGAGGAGTGCATGACGGTGACCGTCGGCGGCAAGAAGCTCCCGGTCAACCGGGTCTTCCTGCGCCAGGTTCTCTCGCAGCCGCCGGCGGACGTCGAGACCATCCGCTTCCGGCAGGAGATCCTGCGCGAGCTCGAGTCGAGCCCGGAGATGGCGGCGCTCGCCCACCAGCTCTACGGCGAGCTCTTCCGGCTCCTGTCGCTCTTCAAGGCGCCGCACAAGGGCGCCAAGCTCGACCTCACGATGTTCCGGATCGACCTCCTCGAGCACGCCAAGAGCACGGTTGACTTCATGGCCGCCGAGTTCGGCGCCGCCGAGTCCGCGCTCTCCCGCATCCGGAGCGCGGCGCGGGCGATCCAGAAGAGCCGGGAGTACGGCTACCTGACGGCGCTCCTCGACTACGACAATCACCTCGGCCGGCTCGGCTTTCAGCTGCGCGTCGGCGCCGACGGCAAGATCCGCAAGCTGGAGCTCACGAGCGTCACCGAGAACGTCAAGAACCCTTTCTATCGCGGACCGTGGAAGCGCCTCTGGGACCGCTTCGAGCTGTCGCGGCGCGGCTATGAGTTCAGCAACCGCGAGCTGGTCAACCGGGTCGTCCAGGAGGTCTTCAGCGAGATCAGCGACTGGCTCAAGCCGCTGCTGCAGCTGCTCGGACAGCTGGCCTTCTACCTGTCGTCGCTCGGCTTCCGCGAGCGCTGCCTGAGCCAGGGGCTCGACGTCTCCCTTGCCGAGTTCTCTCCCGCGGCGCCGCTCGAGCTCCATCAGCTCTTCAACCCGCTGCTCCTGCGGCAGGGCCAGCCGGTACCCTGCTCGATCGCCGGCGCCTCGCCCGATTCGATCTTCCTGGTCACCGGACCCAACTCGGGCGGCAAGACGCGGCTCCTGCAGGCGGTCGGCCTGGCGCAGCTTCTGGGGCAGTCGGGGCTCTACGTGCCGGCGGCCCGCGCCCGGCTGCCGATCGTCGACGGCGTCTTCGCCTCGAACACCGAGCAGGCCGAGGTCGACCAGCGTGAGGGACGGCTGGGCACCGAGCTGCTGCGGATCCGCACGCTCTTCGAGTCGATCGGCCCGCGGTCGCTGGTGCTGATGGACGAGCTCTGCTCCGGCACCAACCCGTCGGAGGCGGTCGACATCTTCCTCACCGTACTCGAGCTCCTCTCCAGCCTCCAGCCGGTGGCGATCATCACCACGCACTTCCTCGACTTCGGCCGCCGGCTCGAGCAGGAGCCGCCGGTCGACCACCTCGAGTTCCTGCAGGTGGAGATGGACGGCGAGCGCTCGACCTACCAGTTCAGCCCCGGCGTGGCGCCGACCTCGCTGGCCACCAGCACGGCCAAGCGGCTCGGCGTCACCCTGGAGAAGCTGTCGGCGCTGATCGAGCGGCGGGGCGCCGGGCGCGAGACGCAGCGAGACGCCGAGCGTCCGGCGCGGCCCACCGGCCCGCGCCAACCTCGCTAGCACCCGATTCGGCGCACCCTGAACGCTGGAGCCGGAGGCCGGAGCCTTCCGGCCCATCGCTCACCCTAGAGATACCCCAGCGCCCGCAGGGTCTCCTCGTCGATCTCGGCTTCGGGGCCGCCGGGAAGGGGCAGGGCTCGCTCCTCGTACCGGTCGAAGAGCTCGACCATCCGCCGCTGCAGCCGCTCGACCACGTCGGGCAGCTCGGCGGCGAGGTCGCGCGTCTCGCCCGGGTCGTTTACGAGATCGAAGAGCAGGACGCGGTCTTCGACCCCTTCGTAGCTCACCTCGACGTGCACCAGCTTGTAGCGCCCGGCGAGCAGCGCCCGCCCGGCGCAGCGCTCGCGGTTGTTGAGCTCGAAGATCAGCTCGCGCTCGCCCGCGGCCGCGCGGCCGGGATCGCGCAGCAGGGGGAGGAGCGACACACCGTCCACCCGCCGCTCCTGCGGCAGCTCCAGCGCCCCGAGGAGCGTCGGATAGAGGTCGGCCAGGGAGGTTCGCGCGCCGATCTCGCCGCCCTCCGTCTGACCGGGGAGCTTGATGAAGAGCGGCACGCGCACCACCTCCTGATACAGCGAGTAGGCGTGGCTGAAGCCACCGTGATCGTAGAGCTCCTCGCCGTGATCGGAGGTGACGACGATCAGCGAGTCGTCGTAGCGCCCCTCGTCGCGCAGCCGCGCGAAGATCCGCTCGAGCACGTCCATCGTGTAGCGGATCGAGGTGTCGTACTGATCGGTGAGGCTCGCGAGGTAGCCCTCTTCGACCCGCTGCCGCCACTCCAGCGCTCCGGCCATGATCGCGGTCAGCGGCGGCGACCGGTAGGCGAACTCGCGGCTCGGCGGGTTGCCCAGCAGGCTCGCCTGGCTCGCCGCGGGCACGCGGTACGGCCCGTGGACGTTCATCGGCTGAAGGTAGAGAAAGAAGGGCTCGTCGACCTGGGCGATCCAGCGCGAGGCGGTCTCGGCCATCACGGCGACGTCGGGATAGGCGAGAACGCCGCCCTGGTAGTCGACGAACTCGCCGAACCCCTGATCGAATAGCGTCTTCTTCGAGATCTCGACGTTGAACGAGATGCCGGCGGTGCGCCAGCCGGCGCCTTGCAGCACCTCGGCGAGCGTCAGCGCGACGGGATTGAGCCGGTTGGTGCCGCCGATCTTGGCCTGGTGGCGGGCCGGCATGAGGCCGGTGAAGATCGTAGCGATCGCCGGGCGCGTCCAGGAGGAGGGCGCGTAGGCCTCGGTGAAGCGCGTCGCCGACGCGAAGAACTCGGCGAGCGCGCCTTCGGTCGGTCGGTCGTAGCCGTAGGAGGCGAGGTGGTCGGCGCGCAGCGTGTCGACGACGATCAGCACCACGCTGGGGCGCTCCGGGGCGCGAGCGCAGGCGCTCAGCAGAAGAGTCAGGGCGAGCGCCGGAGCCCATGCCGCTGCGAGCAACCTCACCACCACGCCGCGGGACGCTATCACGCGGCGGCGACGTCGAATCCGCGTTCATCCGGTCGAGCGACGGCTCCGTATATGCGGCAGAAGCCAGACGTTCATCACCTGAATGGAGACGATTCGATGCACCAGACAAGACCTCTCACCACCGCCGGCCTCCTCCTGGGGGTCGCCCTCGCGCTGCCGGCTCCGGGGACGGCCTCCTCCCATCGCGAGGCGCCCTTCGTGACCGAGAACCCGAAGATCGACGGCACCGACTTCTACATGTTCCGCAGCTACGAGCCGGGGCGCGACGGCTACGTGACGCTGATCGCCAACTACCAGCCGGTCCAGGCGCCCTATGGCGGCCCGAACTACTTCTTCCTGGATCCCGAGGCGCGCTACGAGATCCATATCGACAACTCCGGCGACGGCAAGTCCGACATCACCTTTCGCTTCGAGCTCGACAACGATCTCCAGGACTTGAAGATCCCGGTGGGCGACAAATCGGTCTCGGTGCCGCTGCTCAACATCGGCGGCCAGCCGGATCTCGGCACCCTCAACATCCTCGAGAGCTTCGTCGTCCGCAAGGTGGGCGAGGGCTCGCTCCAGGATGTCGAGACCGGCAGCGCCATCTTCACCAAACCGACCGACTACGTCGGCAAGAAGAGCTTCGCCGACTACGCCGCCTACGCCCGCTCGTTCATCTACGACGTCGCCATTCCCAACTGCGACGACGGGCGGCTGTTCGTCGGCCAGCGCAAGGAGAGCTTCGCCGTCAACCTGGGCGAGGTCTTCGACCTGGTGAACACGAATCCGGTCGGCCGCCCCAACGGCGAAGGGAACGACCTCGACGACGCCAACATCACCTCGTTCATCCTCGAGGTGCCGACCGGCTGCCTGACCGAGGGCGGCGGCGACATCATCGGCGGCTGGACTACCGCCTCGCTGCCGAAGCGGACCAGCCTGCGGCGCAACCCGTCGTTCGACCGCCCGGCCTCGACCTCGAGCCGCCACACGCAGGTCTCGCGCCTCGGCATGCCGCTGGTCAACGAGGTCG
>JAHEKO010000399.1 GCA_024638355.1 Acidobacteriota bacterium | reverse complement strand
GAGCGCTGTCGAGCGTTCGCGGCCTGCTCAAGTTCGCCTGCCGCGAGGGCCTGATCGACGAGAACCCGGCCGCCGGGGTGCGCACTCCCAAGCAGTCGCGCAAGCTCCCCCGCCATCTGAGACCGGGCGAGATCGAGACCCTGATCGAGGCGGCCGACGGCGGCGAGCCGCTCGCGCTGCGCGACCGGGCGATCCTCGAGCTGCTCTACGCCACCGGGCTGCGGGTGGGCGAGCTGGTGTCGCTCGACTGGAACGATCTCGATCTCGAGGGGCGGTTCTTGCGGGTGATCGGCAAGGGGGGCAAGGAGAGAATGGTGCCGTTCGGACGCCTCGCCGCCGAGGCTCTCGGCGCCTGGCTCGCCGCCTCGGAGGAGATTCGTCCACCGGCGGACTGCGACGGCGAGCCGGTATTCCTCAACAAGAACGGCGGCCGGCTGAGCGACCGCTCGATCCGGCGGATCGTCGACCGCTATACCCGGGACGCCGCCCTCGCCGCCGGCGTCCACCCACACACCCTGCGGCACACCTTCGCCACGCATCTCCTCGAGGGCGGCGCCGACCTGCGCTCGATCCAGGAGCTTCTCGGCCACAGCTCGCTCTCGACCACACAGAAGTACACCCACCTCGACATCGAGCGGCTGCTGAGCCTCTACCGCCAGAGCCATCCCCGCGCCAAGCGCGACTGATCCCCGAGCCGGCCCCCGATCGTGAGCAGATTCGTGTGTACGACGGCGGGCGCGGTAGCGGCGGGCCGCCGCCGGCTGCGGGCCATGCTCCTCGCGCCCGCCTGGGTGATGCTGGCGCTCGCGCTCTTCACCTGGTTTCGCGGGCGCATCTTCCCCGGCCTCCTCTGCCTCGGCGTCGCCGGTGTCCTCGTCTTCGCCTGGCGCATGGCCAATCAGCTAGAGCCGCTCTACTTCGAGGTCCAGGGCGACAGGCTGGAGGTGCGCCTGCGCTGGCAGCTCTTTCACATCGATCTCGCCGGCGCCCGGGCGCGCGAGCTGACCGCCGAAGAGAAGCGCCATCTCGAGCGCCTCGCCTCGGTCGGCGGGCTGGTCGCCACCAGCGGCGGCTACGATTCGCACCGGCTCGGGGAGTTCGATCTCTACGCCAGCAACCTCGACAAGGCGGTGCTGCTCGAGGCCGGGGAGTCGCGCTTTATCGTGACCCCCGACAATCCGAGCGGATTCGTCGAGGCCGTTGGTAGACTCAGCGCTCGATGAGCGACTTTCGCAGCACGACCGTGCTGATGGTGCGCCGCAACGGCAAGGTCTGCATGGTCAGCGATGGCCAGGTGACCTTCAACGACACCGTCATCAAGTCGAGCGCCAGCAAGGTCAAGCGGGCCGGCAAGGGCGACCAGCAGGTGCTGGTCGGCTTCGCCGGCGGTGCCGCCGACGGGCTGGCGCTCTTCACCCGTTTCGAGAGCAAGCTCGACGCCTACCAGGGAAACCTGGAACGGGCGGTCGTCGAGCTGGCCAAGGACTGGCGCACCGACCGCGCCCTGCGCCAGCTCCAGGCCCACATGATCGTCGCCAACGCCGAGCTGAGCTTCCTGGTCTCCGGCAACGGCGATCTGATGCAGCCCGACGAAGAGGGTCTCCTGGCGATCGGCTCGGGCGCCAACTTCGCCCTCGCCGCCGCTCGGGCGCTCTTTCGCAATACCGAGATGGGCGCGATCGACATCGCCCGCGAGGCGATGGCGATCGCGGCCTCGATCTGCGTCTACACCAACGACCGCCTGACGCTCGAGGAGATCTGAGCGGATGAAGCTGGAAGTCTCGGAGGGCTCCGGCGTCGCGACGCGACTCGAGGAGCTGACCCCCAGGCAGATCGTCGCCGAGCTCGACCGCTACGTGGTCGGCCAGACCCAGGCCAAGCGGGCCGTGGCCATCGCCCTGCGCAATCGCTGGCGGCGCCAGCAGCTGCGGCCCGAGCTGGCCGAGGAGATCCTGCCCAAGAACATCCTGATGATCGGCCCGACTGGCGTCGGCAAGACCGAGATCGCCCGCCGGCTGGCACGGCTTGCCCACGCCCCCTTCATGAAGGTCGAGGCCAGCAAGTTCACCGAGGTCGGCTACGTCGGACGCGACGTCGAGTCGATGGTGCGCGACCTGGTCGAGCTGGCGGTCATCATGGTGCGCGAGGACAAGCGCAAGGCGGTACGCGAGTCGGCCGAGCGTCACGCCGAGGAGCGTCTGCTGCAGCTGCTCATTCCGCCTTCGCCGTCGACCGTGCGCATGCCGGGGATCGAGGCCGAGAAACCGGCAGAAGACGCCGAATCGACCCGCGAGAAGTTCCGCCGCAAGCTGCGTCGAGGCGACCTCGACGAGCGCTTTGTCGAGATCGAGGTCGAGGAGAGCTCGAGCCCGAGCTTCGAGATGTTCACCCCGCAAGGAGTCGAGGAGGTGGGCATCAACATCAAGGACATGATGCCGGGGCTGTTCGGCCGCCGCTCCAAGCAGAAGATGAAGGTCGGCGACGCGCGCGAGGTCCTGGTGCAGCAGGAGGCCGAGAAGCTGATCGACCGGCAGCAGCTCAGTCGCGAGGCGCGGTCGCGCGTCGAGCAGGGCGGCATCATCTTCCTCGACGAGATCGACAAGGTCGCCGGCCGCGAGGACAACCGCGGACCCGACGTCTCGCGCGAGGGCGTGCAGCGCGACCTGCTGCCGATCGTCGAGGGGAGCACCGTGGCCACCAAGTACGGCCCGGTGAAGACCGATCACATCCTGTTCATCGCGGCCGGCGCCTTCCACGTCGCGAAACCCTCGGATCTCATTCCCGAGCTGCAGGGCCGTTTTCCCCTGCGGGTCGAGCTCAATGCGCTGACCGAGGACGACCTGGTGCGCATCCTCACCGAGCCGCGCAACGCCCTCACCCGCCAGTACTCGGCGCTCCTCTCCACCGAGGGGGTCGACCTGCAGTTCACTCCGGACGCCGTTCAGGCCATCGCCCGCTTGGCGGTCGAGGTCAACTCACGCGACGAGAACATCGGCGCGCGCCGCCTGGCGACCCTTCTCGAGAGGATCCTGGATGAAGTCTCCTTCGAAGCTCCCGACATGGAGGGCATCTCACTCGAGGTCGACGCCGAGTACGTCCGTCGCGCGCTCGGTGACATCGTCGAGGATCGGGACCTCAGTCGGTATGTGCTCTGACGCCGCCGGCACCCGCCGCGCCCTGACGCTCGCCCTGGTGATGCTCGTCACCGGGTTCGGTTGCGGCCACAAGGAGGACCCCAAGCCTCCGCCGCAGAAGATCCCGGCGCCGATCCTCGACCTCCTGGTCACGCAGCGGGGCAACGAGCTGAGGGTCAGCTTCACCTATCCGCAGGTGACGATCTCCGGCACACCGATCGAGGACGTGGCGGCGATCGAGATCTGGGAGTACGAGGTGGCGGTGCCCGAATTCGTCGTCCCCGGCGCCGCGGACGAAGACGAAGACGAGGAAGGCGGCGACGACGAAGGCGGCGAAGGCGAGGACGCGGAGGGCGAGCCGGACTCCGAGGGCGCGGAGCCGGAGCCCGGCCAGGCTACCGGGGAGACCGAGACGCCGATGCCGGCGGAGCTCGAGCCGATCGCGGACGAGAGCGGCGACGAAGCAGAGTCCGGCGACGACGAGGAGGAAGGCGCGGGGGCCGACGAGAACGAGGGCGACGACCTGGAGGCGGCGGGCGACGACCAGGAGACGGGCGAGGACTCGGGCGACGACGCGGAAGCGGAGGACGCCGAAGACGACGACGAGCCCGACCTGCCTCCCGCTCCGGTGATCGCCAAGGAGACCCTGCTCGAGATCGATCCGCGAGAGTTCTTCGGTGCCAGCCGCCTGCGCCTCAAGCTCGAAGGCGAGGAGCTGTCGAGCGCCATTCGCGGCGACAAGGTGCAGGTGACCCTCACGCTCGACGAGATCGAGCCGGGGGAGAAGACCGCGCTCGTGTTCGGAGTCAAGAGCTTCCAGTCGCTCA